>JAYVGL010000083.1:0-3412 GCA_043772175.1 Pyrinomonadaceae bacterium
CATAATTATTAATTTTTGAGTTAAAAGATTTACCGTTCCAGCGTGATTGCTTCCAATACTCATTTTGTCTATCAAATAACCGTCAATAATCTCCCAACCGCTTTCTTCGGGCAAAATGCCGACTTCAGTCATTTTACGAAATTCTTCAACGGTGAATCGTTTCGGAACGATTGCCGCTCTTTTTTCTGTTATTGCCACTGTCGTCATAATTTTTTTACTCGTAACGAATTCGCGGGTCTAAAAAGGCGTAGGAAATATCAACCAGTAAATTGAAAACCATCACTAAAATCGAGAGAAAAGCGACGATGCCTAAGATTAAAGGCTCGTCGCGGTTCAAAACAGATTGGATAAAAATATTGCCCAAACCCGGAATGGCGAAAACTCTTTCGATGACGACCGTTCCGGCTAAAAGCGCAGCGAGTGCGGGACCGGTGAAAGAAACGACCGGAATCAACCCGCCGCGCACCGCGTGTTTCATTAAAACTTTCCATTCGCTCAAACCTTTGGCGCGCGCCGTTCGGATATAGTCGGAACGCATCACTTCGAGCATTCCGGCGCGGGTCAGACGCGCGATATACGCCGCGTAAATCGCCGCCAAAGTGATTACCGGCAAAACATAACTCGAAACGCCGCCGACTCTGGCGGGCGGAAGCCAATAAAGCCACAGGGAAAAAATCAGCACGAGAATCGGACCGAGAACAAAGTTCGGCACGGAGAGTCCGAGCATCGCCAGCGACATCGAACCGTAATCAGCCGCCGTATTCTGCTTGAGCGCGGCGATGATTCCCGCCGCCAAACCGATAATCAGTGCCAGAATATATGCGAAAATTCCAATCGTCGCCGAATACGGAAAATGCCGCCGGATAATCTCGTTGACCGATTGCCCTTCGTATTTCAGCGAATCGCCGAAATCGCCGCGCACGACGTTGCCGAGCATCATCGCGTATTGCTGATACCACGGTTTATCGAGTCCGTATTTCTTTTTGATATTGGCTTCGATAGCGGGCGGCAATTTCTTTTCGGACGAGTAAAAACTTCCCGGTGCCATTCGGATTAAACCCCACGTCAGCGTCACGACGAGCAACGCCATCGGAATAATTATTAACAATCGGCGAATAACATAACTCAGCATAATTTTTAGTTTCGATTATCGGTTATTTCTTTGTTTCGGAATTGCCATTTTCTCCGCTGAAAAACTTCTCAGCCATTAAAATCACGGCGTTCAAACGCTCGTCGGTTTGCTTTTGCAGAATTTGCAAATCGTTTATTTATTCAGATAATTTATCAGTTTTATGATTCGTTTCAAACGAATTATTGATTAAACGCAACAGCGCAGTTCTCAAAGCCGCAACCTGTTCCTGCAAATCGTCCGGCAATTCCGGCAAAATTTCTTTCATATTATTTCTGCGTCATCGTCGCTTTCAAGCGATTGATTTGCTCGTCAACCTGCGCGTCGGAATTACTCATAATATTTTCGGCATTTACGTCCCATTTGTTTGGATCGCGTTCGATGTAAACGAATTTCCAAGCGTGCAGCGTTCCCGGATTCGGATACATTCCTTTGACGTAAGGCTTTTTAATCCAGTTCGTCGCCTGCGTCACGAACGGAATTACCAATTGTTCCTGCAATACCTGAAACTCGGCGGCGGCCAGCATTTCCAGACGCTTCTGCGAATCTAATTCACGGTTCGCTTTATCCAACTGCTGATCGTATTTCGGGTCCCACCAGCCGGTCGCGCCGTCGTTTGACGGCGAATAAAACAGATTCAAAAACGTGAACGGATCCATATAGTCGCCGACCCAGGCGTTGCGGACAACCCCTTGATACTGCACACCGGAACGATACGGCAGAAACGTCTTCCATTCCATATTTTTAATCGAAAGCGTGATGCCGAGATTTTGTTTCCACTGCGCCTGATTAAATTCCGCCATCGCTTTGTTCGATTCAGCCGTGTTGTAACTCAGAGTAACTTTGTCCACCGGAAACGTCGGACAACTCCAGCCGCCGCCGTCTTTAACAACCGGGTAACCGGCTTCGGTCATCAATTTGCGGGCTTTTTCCGCGTCGAACATTCGCCCTTTCGACCATTCTTCGACCGTGATATTTTCCGCTTTTAATTTCTCGCCGAAAACCTTTTTGCGGGCTTCGTCATACTTCAGGAAAATGCCGTCCGGCGTAAAATTCGACAGCGGTTTCGGCGTTTTGCGAAACTCGGCGAGCGCGTAGCGGTCAACCGCCAAACTCAACGCCTGCCGCACTTTCAGATTATCCATCGGCGGTTTTTTGACGCTGATGCTGTAATACTCGTTCGCCGCTTCCGGGTGATTCATATATTCGTCCTTGAATTTGCGAATATCGTCGAGCCAGCCAGCCGGAACAGTGTGATTATAAGTTGCGTCAATGCGCCCGCTTTTATAAAGATTCATCATCGTCGTAAATTCGTCGAGCGGATAAAACTCGATTGCGTCCAGATGCACGTTCGCCGCGTCCCAATTATTCGGGTCTTTCACGACGACAACTTCATCGTAAGGTTTATGGACGGAAAGTTTGAACGCGCCGGAGGTGACGATATTCTCGTCGCGCTGCCAGTCTTTGCCGAATTTTTCAATCGCGCCCTGATTGACGACTCGAAAAAGCTGATGCGGGATTAACTGCACGAAATACGGCGCGGGCTGGTAAAGTTTCAGGCGAAAAGTGTAATCGTCAACCGCTTCGACACCGATGTCTTCGCCTTTTACCGGAACGAGTTCCTTGCCTTCGAGCGCGGCTTTCAGTTTCGGATCGGCTTCCGATTCTTTAGCCCGCGCTTTTTCGTCGCCTTTCACGATTAAACGCTCCGGCGCGTTGATGTATTTTTGAAATTCAGTGGCAGTGCCGAAATTAGCGGAAGTAGTTTCGGGCGATGCGACAGATGCGGCAGGCTTTGCTTCCGGCGTGTCAGACGCTTTTTTCTCGGCTTCAACAGCGTAATCTTTCGCCAATAAAAATTGTCCGTCTTTATCCTTGACGAACATATTACCCGAATTATAGGCTTCGGAATATTTGATGTAATAACCGAGATTAGCATTGCGCGACGCGAGTTCCGGCGACAGCGAGCGGCGAAAAGTATAAACGAAATTTTTCGCGGTAATCGGTTCGCCGTTGGAAAATTTCGCGTTTTTACGCAGATGAAAAAGATATTCCGTGCCGTCCGCGCTGATTTCCCAACTCTCCGCAATCGCCGGAATCGGGTCCATCGTCTTCGGATCGTATTCGAGCAAACCGTCGTAGAGAGCCATATAAATACGCGCTTCCGGCTGTCCCGTGCCGAACGCCGGATCAAGCGATTCCGGCTCGCTGCCGGTAATATAGCGCAGAACATTGTCGGTCGGCGCGGCGGTTTTGCCCCAATACCGATTGCTTGCCGAACTT
>JAYVGL010000084.1:0-7053 GCA_043772175.1 Pyrinomonadaceae bacterium
GCGGCGTTGCTGGGTCAGGCTTTCGCCCATTGCCCAAAATTCCCGACTGCTGCCTCCCGTAGGAGTCTGACCCGTTATTCAGTGTCAGTGTGACCGACCACCCTCTCAGGTCGGTTACAGATCGTAGCCTTGGTAAGCCGTTACCTTACCAACTAGCTAATCTGCCGCAGGCTGCTCTTCAGGCGATAAATCTTTAACAAGCGCGTCATAGACGCTATCGCATTATGCGGTATTAGCTTAAGTTTCCCTAAGTTATTCCCCACCCGAAGGTACATTACCTACGTGTTACTCACCCGTGCGCCACTTTATATCTTCCCCGAAGGAAAGTTTAACCGTTCGACTTGCATGTCTGAGGCACGCCGCCAGCGTTGATTCTGAGCCAGGATCAAACTCTCGTTAAAAAGTTTTTACTAGCTTCGTTGTTGTTCGTGGTTCAACATAAATTGAACCGTGTTGAATTAACACATGGACTCGCATATCTAGTTTTCAAACATCAAAGTTCTTGCTTTCCAACTCCTCTCTATTGAGGAGCGAAGTTTCTGATTATACAGAACTGATTTTCATTGTCAACCTCGTAGAGGAACTTTTTAAGTTGTTCACTTATTCCTTATCAGGAGGCGAACTTTCGATTATAGTTAATCAAATTCTATTGTCAAGTGCCTTACTAGAAATTTTCATCGAATTCTAAAACAGCGATTTATTTTCTTCAGGGGCAACTTCATATTCTCTACATCGGAGAATAGTTTGTCAAGCCTGATTGAGAACTTTTTCAATTTGTTTACTTTTTACTATTCAACAGCAAATTTGTTACTTCCCTGACAACGCCCAAACCGCCGGCAACTGTCGTTCTGTATATTGCAAATGGGATTATTTCTGCAACACAATCAGCTGTTGTAATAGGAAATCCCACTTTTTCCATAACGCAGATGTCCGGCACATCGTCTCCGATAAAAGCGACTTCTTCCAATCCGACACCAGCAACTCGTAGAATGAACTTTAAATCTTTCGACTTATCGTGCGAACCAATCTTGATATATTTTATTCCGAGTTCCGCTGCCCGTGTCTTTACTATATCAGATTTTCTACCTGAAATAATGCCCGATTGAAATCCTGCTTGATGCCACATTGCCAAGCCTTGTCCGTCGCGGACGTGGAAGACCTTCAAAGATTCGCCGCTCTCGGAGAAATAAAGTCTGCCATCCGTTAAAACGCCGTCACAGTCCATCAAGAGTAGTTTCACCTTTCTGGCGCGTTTGATTATGTGTTGTTCCATCTTCTATGTGCCGTTGATGCTGGCTTGAGTCCGGCGAATATTCGCGCCTTTGAATTTTCCAGCAGTCTGCACGGTTTTTAAAAATTTCTTTGCTTCGGCAACCGTTCTTCCGGCATAAACTGCAGTAAAATTTGTATTGTTGGTCGTGTTCGTATAGTAAAGGTCGCCCGCTTCAGAGCATTTTAGGGCGAACACTTTATGATCGGGAAACAATTTCTGAATTCGTAATCTTTCCTCCTCCGAGATCGCGTTTTCGCAATTGACTCTCGAATTGAGTTTGACGGTTTTCAGAATCACGGCGTAAAAAGGTTCGGAATCAAATATCACCGCATTGCCGCCCGCCGGAATTTCAAAAGGTATTTCGTGCGCTTGGAAAGTTAAATCGCCGGTGCGACATTTGATCTGCGGATTTCCGCAAATCTTTCCTACTTTTGCCTTTACAGTTTTCTTTTGTGCGTCCGCGCTAGGCGAAAAGGTAAAAAACATCATCGCGCAGACCATTCCGAATACTAATTTCCCTTTCATAATACCCTCATCCTCCGGCAATTTATATTTAATTTCATCTGACTTCAAAAATTTCCACACTGCTTAATTTCCAATTTCCGGCGACTTTTGTCAGACGAAAAACCGCCGTACCGCTTTCGGCGTTTTTATTGAGAAGTTTGATGTTGAGGCTCGTTTCGACGAAAGCGTTGTCGGCATCGGTTTTGTCAATCTGCAAAATTTTCGTCTGCCATTCCTGCGCTCCGGCAACGCCGCCGGCGAATTTCGGAATCTCGCCGGAGATAATCAGCGCATCCACATTAACTTTGCTTCCCGAAATCGCGGCTTTGTCGAATCGGGCGAAGAAGTTGCTGATGCTTTCATCGGTCGCCGCTGAAGCATTGGCTTTAATTCTTCCCTGCCGCGCCGCTAGAGTCGCTCCGTAATCGGCATCAGCTTTGAAAGCATCGCCGAAGAATTTTACCGCGTTAGAATTCTGATTATTTTTCAGAGCGATTTCGCCGAGTCCGACATTCGCCCACGCCAAACTTCGCGCCGTCGGCAGTTTCTCATCTAGAATCGCTCGGAATTCCTTTTCGGCATCGGCGTTTTTGCTTTGCGCCGCCAACGTCCGTCCGAGAAAAGTTCGGACATCATCGAAGCGCGGCGCGTTTTGCAGAATGAGGCGAGCGTATTTTTCCGCGTTGATGAAATCCTGTCGGTCGAAAGACTTCTTGACTGCCAGAATCGCGTCGCTATCTTCAAACTCGCGCGGCGCAACGTCGTCCGAATAATCAATTTGCGGATAAAATTTGTCGGTGTCAACTTCGGCACGGGCGATTTTATTACTTATCTTAAAACTTACTTCGCCGAACTTTTTGGCGGGAATAGTCGCCTGCGCCGTAAGTTTTTCGCCGCCGGCGGTGATTACTGAGACATTAACCGCCGCGTCAATCGCTCCGAGATTCCGCAGCGCAATTTTCGTTTCCGCGCCGCTCGTCTGCGGCAAACCGATGAGCAAATTCATATCGGTTACTTGGTCGAACGCATAATCAAGAAAATCTTTCTGCGCCGGAAAAACCGTGCGTATTTCCGAAAGGCTCAAATTTCCATCGCTCATCTGTGAGCGCAGAGAATTGAAAAATTCGTTCTGCCCGCTTTGTTTCGCCAGCAAACGCCAAATCATCGCCCCCTTGTTCGTCACCGTCGCGTAGTAGTAATCGTCAATCGGCACGGCGGTATTTAACGGTGCGTCGCGTTTGACGACTGCCGCATAAGCGGTTCGCTGGCGCGTCCGTTCGATGTCGGCGATGTCTCTGCCGTATCTATTTTCGAGAAACAGCGTGGCGATATAGCGCGGCAAACCTTCCCGAATCGCGCCGAAACCGTCGCCGTTGACGGCAGCCGAATTTCCGATCCAGACTTTAGCGACCGCTTCGGCAATCGTCATCGCCGTCAGCGAATCAATTTTTTGCCGCCGCAAAACGCTTTCGTCAATAAGAATCGTCCCGCCGCTCGAAAATCCCGCGCCGCGTTTGACCGCAACGATCTTTAAAGGAGTATCCGGCGCGTTTCCCAAAAGCGTCGTCATAAAAGTTTTCGCGTCGGAAGCCGTCTGTGCCAATTCGCTGACGCGACTTTTATCTTCCGTGCCTTTCGGATAGAAAATCGAAACGCCGCTCGCAGTAACCGAATCCCAGTTTCCGGTTACAAAAAACGGCTGACCGTTTAGTTTCTGCTCGAAGGAATTTCCGTTCGCCGTTCCCGCCGAAACCGTCGTCTCGCCATTGCTCCCGTTGACTTGCAAACGCACCGGCGCAGAATCCGCTCCCCGCGCAAAAAACCAGCTATTCGGTGTCGGATACCAGAACGACAACGGCAAGAACTGCGAACCGACCGGCGAAAGCACGTTTAAACCGGAATTTTCTTTGACATTCAACTGATAATCAATCGCGGCGGACAAATTGGCGTTCGGCTGAATCGAAGGCACGCGCACGACGATTTTCCGCAAAGTTCCCGCGCCGATTTTTTCCTCGCCTTTGGTAAATTCAGCCGCCGCATCGTTAATTTTTACGGCGGAAATTTCCGCGTTCGGACTGATTCGCAGAGTCAGCGTCGCCGCCGGTTTGCTCGAAACATTTTTCAGAATCAAAACGGCTTTAACCGTCAAGTTTCGATCAGTTTCATTCGTCGGTAAAGTCGCCGCGATGTCATACTTCTGCACCTGCCAGGTCGCCGTCGCACGAGTTTCGTCCTGCGCCAAAGTATCTAAGTGGAAAGTCAAAAGTAAAAGGGCGAAGATTATTAATTTATTCATTTATTAGTTCGTGAATCGCTTTTAATTTAGTCAGCAGTTTTTCCAATCTATTCAGAGGAAGTTGATTCGGTCCATCGGACGGTGCGCTTTCGGGTTCGTCGTGGACTTCTAAAAAAATCGCGTCCACGCCGCAGGCGACACCGGCGCGGGCGAAGTTTTCGATGTATTCGGCTTGCCCGCCCGTTGCCTTGCCGAGTCCGCCGGGCAGCTGTAACGAGTGCGTTACGTCGAAAACTACGGGAACGCCGAAACTTCTCATCACGGGAAACGAGCGCAAATCAACCACCAAATTGTTGTAACCGAAACTTGCGCCGCGTTCGGTCAGCAAGACCTTTTCGCTTCCCGCTTCGCGCAATTTATCCACGATATTCTTCGCGTCCCAAGGCGAAAGAAACTGACCTTTTTTGACGTTGACGGCTTTTCCGGTTCGCGCCGATTCGACCAGCAAATCGGTTTGACGGCAGAGAAATGCCGGAATTTGAATCATATCGGCGACTTCAGCGACTTTTTCGACCTGCCAGGTTTCGTGAACGTCCGTAATTACGGGAATGCCGATTTCCGCTTTCACTTTCGCCAGAACTTCCAACCCGAATTCCATTCCCTGCCCGCGAAAACTTTCAATCGAGCTGCGATTCGCTTTGTCGAACGAGGATTTATAAACGAAGTCCACGCCGACCGTTTGGCAAATATCGTAAATTTCCCGCGCCATAAACAGCGCGTGTTTTTCGGATTCGACGACGCACGGACCCAAAATAAACGCTAAACGTCCGTCGCCGAACGTAACATTTTTCACCTGAAAAGATTTCACTTTTATTTCTGGCATCATTTTTGACTGTTAAAAATTTCAATGTAAGAAGTGTATTCTATTTTTACACAACTGTTTTGTTTTCAAAAATTGACCGTTTTATCGTCAATTGCGACTTAAGTTTAGAAAGCTAATATCAAGGTAAAATACAAGGTGGAGATTATGAGTAAAGATACAAAGAAAAAAGCGGATACGAAATCGAAAAAAACGACGATGGCGAAACCGATAGCGGCGGCGGAAAACTTGCCGGTGTCGAGCGATCCGAAGGCTGCCGAGCCGTTGATGAATCAGCGCGGGCAGATTTTGCAGAAATTTGGCACGGTGATTCATCTGCCGATTGGTTTGGAAGCGGACGTTTGCTTGAAAAGCGTAAATAATTTGAATCAGGTTCTGGCGGATACGATGACCATCCGCGATATGTATAAAAAGCATCACTGGCAGGTCGCTGGACACACTTTTTACCAACTGCATCTGTTGTTCGACAAACATTACGAAGAACAGACCGAATTGGTTGACACGGTTGCCGAGCGCGTCCAGCGACTTGGCGGAATCACGGTGGCGATGGCTGCCGACGTTGCCGAAGACACCAAAATCGAACGCCCGCCGCGCGGCAGAGAAGAAGCTCCCGTTCAAATTTCACGGTTGCTCGAAGCACACGAAATCATTCTGAAAGAGTGCCGCGACTACGCCAAACAAGCTGACGATTACGGCGACGACGGCACAAACGATGTTTTGGTCAGCGATGTCATTCGCACCAACGAACGCCAAGTTTGGTTTATTTCGGAACATTTGGTGCAGGTCCCGCTTGTCGAAGCTAATTGATCTTTTGTTTAAGTTAAGAAGCGGCGCGGTTAGACTCATTTAACCGCGCCGCTTCTAGTTTTTATCAGTTTAATCTTCATTTGCCATTGCGCGTTCGGGCATTTCAATTTTCCTGTCGCTCGCAACATCGTCCTTCAAATTTTCGCTGTTCAGACGATTCTGCCAGGCGGCTTTGACGAACGAGATGAATAGCGGATGCGCGTTTAGAGGTTTCGATTTGTATTCGGGATGAAACTGACACGCGACGAAAAACGGGTGTTTTTCTCTTGGAAACTCGATCATCTCGACAAACTTTCCGTCGGGCGAAATGCCGCTGAAAATCAACCCTTCTTTTTCCAAATGAGCGCGAAATTCCGGGTTGAATTCGTATCTGTGGCGATGGCGTTCAGAGATTTCCGGCTCATTGCGGTAAATTTCCCGCGCCAGAGTTCCCTCTTTTAATTCACACTGCCACGCGCCCAAGCGCATCGTGCCGCCGAGTTCATCAACGCCGACCAAATCGCGCAGCTTAAAAATAATCGGAAACGGCGTATCGCTGGAAAATTCCGTCGAATCGGCATCGCGCAACCCGCAGACGTTGCGGGCAAACTCGATGCAAGCCGTCTGCATCCCCAGACAAATTCCAAAATACGGCGTTCCAGATTTGCGGGCGTATTTGATCGCCCGCAACATTCCCGAAATGCCGCGTTTGCCGAATCCGCCGGGAACAAGAATCGCGTCGAAGTCCTGCAATTGATTTTCGTAATCGTCCGTCACCAAATTTTCCGACTCCAGCCAATCAACATTAACGCGCAGGTTATTGGCGACTCCGGCGTGCGTCAACGCTTCGCGCAAAGATTTATAAGCGTCTTCGAGTTCGACATATTTCCCGACAATCGCAATTCGCACCGCACCTTCCGACGGTTCTTTAATTGTTGAGACCAATTTTCGCCAATCCTTCAAATCGGCGTGCGAATGATTTTCTTCGAGATGCAAAGTCTTCACGATTAAATCATCGAGTCCCTGTTCGTGAAACGCCAGCGGGACTTCGTAAATCGTCGGCACGTCGAGCGCGGAAATAACCGCGTTTTCCTGCACGTTGCAGAACAGAGCGATTTTCCGCCGCAAATCGAGCGACAACGGACGATCCGAACGACAAAGTAAAATATCCGGCGCGATGCCGATTTCGCGCAGTTCCTTAACCGAATGCTGCGTCGGTTTCGTTTTCAACTCGCCTGCCGCCGCAATATACGGAACGAGCGTAACGTGAATAAAAATTGCGTTGTCGCGCCCTTCTTCATTGCCGATTTGTCTGATCGCTTCCAAAAACGGCAAACTCTCAATATCGCCGACCGTGCCGCCGATTTCGACGAT
>JAYVGL010000085.1:0-22366 GCA_043772175.1 Pyrinomonadaceae bacterium
GTCGGAACCATTCCGCCGCCGGATGAGACATTAGCGAGTTCCGATGACGAAAGCCGTGTGAATGCCGAGCCGACAACGCCGTTGAAAAGCAGAGGGTCGAGGTCAACGAGTTGTTCGATCATCTGCCAGTTGCCCGCTGCGTCTATCATCGGGAATAATTCTTTGGAAGTTTGGACGCGCTCCTGGACAAGATAATCGCCGTTTTCGAGCGCGACCGAAATCGCTTTGTCCCATTCTTCGACCGTCGAAGCCCAACCGATATAGATGCCGTGTCCGCCGTAATCGTCGTTCGGTTTCAAGACTAATTTGCCATTATGCCGCCGCGTCCACTCGACCAGATCAATTTTTTCGCTCGCGTTTTCCGTTTGTTCGTCGCGGAATTTGCGCGTCCAGGGAACGTGCGCGGCAATGGCGGCGAGTTCGGCTTCGTCGAACAGATGAGCGTATTTTTCGTTGGTTAAAACCGCGAAGACGGCTTTTTTATGGATGATTTTCGAGCGGAAATTATTGACCAGACAAACCGCACCGGCGCGGCAGGCGTTTAGTAATGCGGGCTGCGAATTGATAATCGGCAGATATTCGTTGACCAGCAATCTTTTATAGACGATGTTGACGACGACTTCTTTATACAAAAGATGTTTGCCGTCGAAAACGAGTTCGTCGGGCGAGCAGATAAACGCCGTGTAACCGTTATTCTGAAAGAAATCACGGAACAATTCAAACTCTTTGACCGTCGGTAAATCTTTCAAATCAACGATGGCAATCGTCGGTTTTTCTTCGATTTGATGTCCGATAAATTCCGTGTAGCATTTTAAAAGCACGTCGAGCAGTTTGGAACTACCTTCAAAACCCTGAATATCATATTTTTCGGCGAATTTCTGCATCACGGGCAGGGATTTGAAAATCTCGGTCGCCGAATCTGCGAAGGCGATTCCGGCGGGCGATTCGCCGTTTAATTCGACGAACGAGTAGGAGTTTTCGGTTAAAAAAGAATCGAGCCGCGCCGACGGCGAAACCTGTTTGTATTTCGGGTCAATCGCCACCAATTCCTTTTCGATTTCGGTGATGCCGAGTTCGTCCAAAATCGTTTCGTCGGCGATTGCCGCGTCTTTGACTTTCTGCAATGCCGACCAGATCGTCTCGCAAATCCCGACGATACGAGTCCAATCGGTTTCGGTGACGAAATGCGGGCGCAAATACGGTGTTAAACGACGACCGCCGAAAATCAATTTCGCGTCTTCCAGACCTTCGTCAAGCGCGAGACGTGACGATTCGGCTAAATCGTAATCTTCAAGTAGTTTGTGGTAATAGGCGACGGCTTCTTTCAGCATAATTTAATTTTTTGCCACAGAGGACACGGAGTTCACAGAGAGTTTTTTATTTCGCTTTAGTTTTCTCTCTGTGAACTCCGTGTCCTCTGTGGCTATTTTCCCAATCTTAAAATTGTTTCAAATTCGTCTTTCGTCAAAGGCATCACGGACAATCTCGATTGTTTTATCAGAGCGATATTTTCCAAATTCTTCGCGGCTTTAATTTTATCCAAAGTTACGGCTTCGGCAAACTTTTCAACCGGCACGATTTCGACCGCAATCCATTTTTCATCGGTCGGATCGGTAAAATGCTCGCGTGAAACTTCGGCTAAACCGACCACTGCTTTTTCCGAAACGGAATGATAAAAAAGCACTCGGTCGCCGACACGCATTTCACGCAGATTGTTGCGCGCCTGATAATTTCGCACGCCGTCCCAGACGGTCGCGCCATCTTTCAGCAAATCATCGAACGAATATTTTTCGGGTTCCTGTTTGACCAGCCAGTATTTCATTTATTTGTTGCAAAACTCTAACAGATTCGGCGGTAACGCGCTTCGTAGAGCGATAGAACGCCGTGACAGATCAAGCCGCTCGCCGCGATAAACAAAAGCGTTTTGCCGTAATAAGTTCGCGCCAGCGTCAACAGTGCGCCGTCAATGCCGACGGCTTCGTTCGCGTCCGCGTAAATCGCCGCGACGATAAAAAAGTAGCCCATCAAACCGTAAATTACCGCCCGCGCCGTAAAACTCAACGCGCCCAAAATGCCGACCACGCGCCGTTTGCCGCCCTTCAATTCATACAGTCGAAAATCCTCTTTGAATTTGCCCGACACGCCGCGATAACATTCGCTGAAACCCGCGCCGATCATAATCAAGCCGATCAGGAAAACCACGACTCCACCGAGCGGCAGTGCCAGGAACATCGCCGTCATAGTCTTCTGCGTCGCCCCGTTTTGCACCGCAACATTCGCCGCCGTGATTATTTTCAGAGCCGTCCACGCCAGGAAAAGATAAAAAATTCCCGTGCCGCCCGCAACGCACCGCTTGATGATTCCCTGCCAATTTACGCCTGCGTTATCAACGTCCGCCGCGCCGCGCAGGATATTCCAAACGCCGTGGCTCAACGCGCCGACGATGAAAATTATCAATAGAATCTTGCCGAAAGTAAATTGCGCGATAACCGTCAACGCGCCGGTCGGATCAGCTAATTCGCCGCCTTTTTCGCCGACGGCGACCAGTAACGCTAAAATCCCGATGACGATAAAAAGAAAGCCCTTCGTGTAGAATCCGAGTTCGGCGAACTTTTTCGTGTAAGGATGGCTGACGATTTCTTCCGCTTTCTCGACGGTTTGTTCGATTGTTTCGACGACCGTCTGCTTGGTTTCAGCGTTCATTTTCGGTTGGGAAAAATTTCACTGCCGCATTAAGATTTCTTCTGCGCGTTCGCCGCTTTTTTGTTCAGCCATTTCGCCCATTTTTCGATATACGGCTGAAACGGCTTGAAATACTTGGCGCGTTTGGAGTTGGCGTTTTGCTTTCCGCTCCAGTCCTTCAAATTTTTCTGCGCGTATTGCCGGATTTGCGGTTCGAGATTCGTCTTTTTCACCGAATGCCGCAAAGTCAAATAATAATGCTGTCCGACGAGTGAAAAAATCAGTCCCGCGAGGTTGCTTTTGAATGCGCTTTTCGCCATCCAACGCTTGGCAAATCCTTCGGTCGGCTGGAGCAGCGCACCGATGGAAACTTCGAGCCAGGGATTTTTGTTCTGCATTTTCGGATGATAAAGCCCCGGCAGATCGCCCTTGATGTTCATTTCCTTCATCTGCGGATGCTTGATGAAATCCACCAATTTTACTTTCTCGATGCCGCGCAGCTGCTCGTTCGGCAGAAACGCGATGATGTTGCGAATGTTTTCTTCCGCCTTTTTCGGCAGCGCAACGCTCGATGCGTTCTCGATTTTTATTTCCGTCTGTTTCGCGGTTTTCAAACCGGCTAATTGTAGTGCCATAACTTTTCTCTAAATTGTAAATCGTTACTCGTTAATAGTAAATCGCGCCACAAAATTGTCGCTTTCCGGCGACAACTTCAAAGTTCAAGGTTCAAAATTTAAAATTCAAAATGTTTTTTCTCAACAACTTAGCATTCCAGTGCGACTCGGCACGAGTTTTGTATTACTTTTCGGTTTTGAAACTTCAAATGAATCAAACAACTATCGCACAATCAATCGAAACGCACGGCATCGGGCTGCACACGGGCGTAACCGTTAATCTGACTTTGAGACCCGCGCCGGAGAATTCCGGCTATATTTTCGTCCGCACCGATTTAGACGATTTCGAGATTCCCGCGTCCATCGAATATATTTCGCATTGCAGTTACGCGACGACGCTTCTGCGGCGCGGCGTTCTGCTTTCGACGTGCGAGCATTTATTGGCGGCGTTGCGCGGCTCGGATATTGATAATTGTTTTATCGAACTCGACAGCATCGAGATTCCGATTCTCGACGGCTCATCGGAAAACTGGTTGGAATTGATTGAGAAAGTCGGCGTGATTGAACAAAACACGCCGCGTCATTTTTTAAAGATTCTGAAAAAGGTCGAATTCGAGCAAGGCGACCGGCGAATGTCGGTCGAACCGGCTGATAATTATGAAATCGAATGCTTGATTGATTTTCCGCATCCGTTTATCAATCGCCAAACTTTTAATTTCAAACTAACGAGCGGCGCATTCGGGCGCGAAATCGGTTCCGCCCGCACATTCGGATTTACGACGGAAATCGAGATGCTGCGAAAAGCCAATCTCGCGCTCGGCGGATCCTTGGATAACGCGATTGTCCTCACGCCCGACGGAATGCTCAACGAACAGCCGCTTCGTTATAAAGACGAATTCGTGCGCCACAAAACCCTCGACATCATCGGCGATTTCGCGCTACTCGGAATGCCGATTTTAGGGAAACTCAAAGCGGTGAAAAGCGGTCATTCGGTTCACGCTTCCTTGATGAGCAAACTGCTCAAAACCGAATCGGCGTGGGAAATTATCGAAGGAAAAGAGTTTTCAACCACCGATTTGCTATAATTTCATCTATGGTAAAAGCGGCAAACAGCATAAAATCCGAAAAGTTTGCAGTCGAAATCCGGCGCGTTTCCGCAACCGATTTTTCGACGGTCGAGATTGACACGCTTGCCGTCGAAGAACCGCTGGAAATTCGACTCGGTTTGAAAGAAAACGGCAGAACCGTTCATAAAGCCGTCTCGATCACGATGCGAACGCCGGAAAACGACTACGAACTCGCCGCCGGATTTCTCTTTACCGAAGGAATTCTCCAATCGAAAAATCAAATCGAAACGATCAAACACTGCGGCAAATTTCCCAACAACCGCAACACCGTGCGGCTTGATTTGTCAGCGGAAACCGTGATTGATTTCAAAAAACTGACGCGCAATTTCTACACGACTTCAAGCTGCGGCGTGTGCGGAAAAAGCTCGATTGAGGCTTTAACGACGGGCGCGAAACGCATCGAACGCGCCGATTTCCCGCAGTTTTCCGCCGCGACGATTCACGAATTGCCAATCAAAATACGGGAAAGGCAAAAGGTTTTCGACAAAACCGGCGGACTGCACGCCGCCGCGCTGTTCGATGTGGCAGGAAATTTGATTGACTTGAAAGAAGATGTCGGGCGGCATAACGCCGTTGATAAATTGATCGGGGCGCAATTCTTAGCGGATAATTTGCCGCTCGCCGACAAAATTCTTTTCCTCAGCGGACGCGCCAGTTTTGAACTGCTGCAAAAAGCAGTGATGGCGCAGATTCCGATAGTTTGCGCGGTCGGTGCGCCTTCGAGTTTAGCGGTCGAAGCGGCGCGAAATTTCGGCGTAACCTTGCTCGGCTTCGTCCGCGACGGGCGTTTCAACATTTATCACGGCGCGGAAAGATTGGAAATCTGAAATGGAAATAAAAATGTTTTTAAAAGCGTCGAACCGCTAAACTATACCAATGACTTTTGATAATTTCTCCGGCTACGTTTTGGCGGGCGGGCAATCTTCCCGGATGAAAACCGACAAAGCGTTTTTGGATTGCGGCGGCGAAACATTTTTGACGCGAGCCGTCCGAACGCTGCAAACCGTCTGCGAGAATCGCGTTAAAATCGTTCTCAATCAAACGCAAAATAACTTTATCGAACGGCTTCCCAAAGGCGTTCCGCACGTTTTCGACATTTACGAAAATCGCGGCGCGCTCGGCGGAATCCACGCCGCGCTGACCGGTTGCCCGACGAAATACGCCATTATTCTGGCGGTTGATTTGCCGAACGTCACGGCTGAAACGGTTGTCAATCTCGCCGCTGTCGCACTTTCGTCAAATAAATACGTCGCCGTCGTGCCGCGCCAAACCGACGGCAGACCGCAGCCGCTGTGCGCCGTTTATCACGCCCGCTATTGTCTGCCCGCGCTGGAAAATTTGTTGAAAACAAACGATTCCGCCTCGGTCGGAGATTTTCTCGAACTCGTCGCGCCGCGTTATGTCAACCAAAACAAACTAACCGCTGGCGAGGCGACCGACATCTTTTTCAACGTCAATCATCCGGCGGATTATCAGAAACTTTGAAGTGATTTGCGGCGAAAATTCGAGTATTATCGAAATTATTATGGAAAGACCAATCAGCGATTTTATCAGACATCATTTTCGGCACTTTAACGCGGCGGCGATGATTGACGCGGCGGAAAGCTATAAAACACACATCGAAAGCGGCGGCAAAATGATGATTACTCTGGCGGGCGCGATGAGTTCCGCCGAGCTTGGGCTGTCTTTAGCGGAGATGATTCGGCAGGACAAAGTGCAGATTATTTCCTGCACGGGAGCGAATCTCGAAGAGGATTTATTCAACCTCGTCGCGCACGATTTTTATGAACGAGTTCCCAACTACCGCGATTTAACGCCCGCCGACGAACAGGCATTGCTCGACCGCCATCTGAACCGCGTGACCGACACCTGCATTCCCGAAATGGAAGCGATGCGGCGGCTGGAAACGGCGATGGTTGACGTTTGGACGAAAGCCGATTCCAATAATAAACGCTATTTCCCGCACGAATTTATGTATCAGGTTCTGAAGTCCGGCGCGTTGGAGCAGTATTATCAGATTGACGTGAAAAATTCGTGGATGTTCGCGGCGATGGAGAAAAATCTGCCGATCATCGTTCCCGGCTGGGAAGATTCGACGATGGGCAATATGTATGCCGGTCACGTTATCACCGGAGACATCAAAAACGTCCACACGGTGAAAACCGGAATCGAATATATGATGATGCTCGCCGAATGGTATACGGCGGAAGCGAAAGACGATTCGACCGTCGGGTTTTTCCAAATCGGCGGCGGCATCGCAGGCGATTTTCCGATCTGCGTCGTGCCGATGCTGCATCAGGATTTGCAGCGGGAAAGCATTCCGGTCTGGGGTTATTTCTGCCAGATTTCCGATTCGACGACTTCATACGGCAGCTATTCCGGCGCAGTCCCGAACGAGAAAATCACCTGGGGCAAACTCGCCGTTGACACGCCGAAGTTCATCATCGAATCCGATGCTTCAATCGTCGCGCCTTTGATGTTCGCTTATATTTTGGGTCGGTAATTTGTGATAACGTAAAATTATGCGGAGAGTTATTGCAAAGTCTTTTGTGATTTACTTTAAATCGGAAGGAATGTTTTGAAAAGTATTCCTTCCGGCTAAATCACAAATCAAATAGAAGATTGCCGCGATGAAAATAATTCCTGCCAGAATCCATTGAATTTCATACTGTAGAAAAACATTCATCTCATATTCTTGAATGCCTCGCCACCTTTCAAGCAGAGTCATCTTTCTCAAAAACAAGTGAATGAAACCGACGACCGTAAAATAACCGCTAAAGACGATAGCAATTAAATAGCTTGAACGCTTGCTTATCAAAAGGCACACCGAAGCTACTAAAATAATCCACAACACGCAAACATCCGAAGTTTCATACCAAGGCGTGTATTCAGAAAAGGAAATTTTCCCGTCAGTGATGATCGGTGTCGGCGATATATGAGATAAAACGTAAAAGAGGTTTAGCAAAGCTAACCCGAAAATAATAACTTTCGGCAAATAAACGATTGTAGCTTTTGTAATTTGCTTCATAATTCTTTCACGCCTGACACCGACATTTCTTATTTGTCCCAATCCGCCATATGGAACGAGCCTTCCTTGTCAATTCGCTGAAAAGTGTGCGCGCCGAAAAAGTCGCGCTGCGCCTGAATTAAATTGGCGGGCAGACGTTCGGAACGGAAAGCGTCGAAATATGCCAGAGCCGACGACAAACACAGCGACGGGATGCGGCTGTCCAGCAGTTTTTCGTTGACCGAACGCCAATCTTCGCGGTTTCTGTTGAGGATTTCGGCGAATTTATCGTCGAGCATCAGATTCGGCAGATTCGGATTGTCGGCAAAGGCGCGGCGCATATCTTCCAAAAGCGCGGAGCGAATGATGCAGCCGCCGCGCCAGATTTTAGCGATTTCCGACAAATTCAAATCGTATTTTTTTTCAATCGAAGCGGTTTGCAGCAAAGACATTCCCTGCGCGTAAGTAATGATAAACGAGCTTAAAAGCGTGTTCTTAAGTTGTTCGATCAATTGTTCGTAATCGTTCGTTTCGCGGATGTCGGTGTTGCGCTGCTCGTCCGACGGATTTTCGACCGTTTTGGCGGAAACTTCGCCGATATTTTCTTTGTGCTGTTCGCTGACAACCGTTTCGACTTCGGCAGCGGCGCGGACGGCTTTCGGGCTGGTTGCCGGAAGGCTCGCCACGATGTCGCCGCCTTCGGGCAGCACGGCGTTGACGAACGGCATCGTCGAGCCGTATTTTTCGGCGACTAAAACGCGTACTTCTTTTTGCGCGGAAATCTGGCGCATCGAAACGGCGGAGTCAATCGTCGGAATCGGCACGCCGAAATCCATCGCCGCCTGCGAAGTCCATTTGCCGGTTCCCTTCTGCGCCGCTTTGTCCAAAATCATCTCGACCAGCGGTTGGTCGGTTTCCGCGTCAATTTTCCGCAAAACTTCCGCCGTGATTTCCACCAGAAAAGAATTCAATTCGGTGTCGTTCCATTTAGCGAAAGTGTCGGACATCTCCGCGTAATTCATCTTCAAAACGCGAAACATAAAATCGTAGGTTTCCGCCAGAATCTGCATCAAGCCGTATTCGATGCCGTTATGAACCATTTTGACGAAATGCCCCGCCGAACCCGCGCCCATATACGCGACGCACGGTTCGCCGTTAACCTTTGCGCTCGCCGCTTCGAGAATCGGCGCGACTTTTTCATAGGCTTCGCGCTTGCCGCCCGGCATAATGCTCGCGCCGTGCCGTGCGCCTTCTTCGCCGCCGGAGACACCGACTCCGAGAAATTCAAAACCTTTGGAATTCAAATCTTTTTCGCGGGTTTCCGTATCGGTAAAATGCGAGTTGCCGCCGTCAATGATAATGTCGCCTTGTTCGAGATGCGGCAGCAGATTTCCGATCACCGCATCAACGATTTTGCCCGCCGGAACGAGCAGCATAATTTTGCGCGGCAACTCCAGAGCGTTGATAAATTCGCTCAAATCGCCAAGCCCTTCGACCGTATAATCCGCGCCTTCGACGTTCAGCAACGCTACTTTTTCCGCGTCCAAATCATATCCGGCGCAAGCAAAACCGTGTTCCGCGACGTTCAGCAAAAAGTTTCTGCCCATCGTTCCCAAGCCAATCATTCCGAATTGTGCATTTTTCATAAGATTATCTAATCACAGATTGACACAGACGAACGCCGATTTTCAAGACATCGAAGAAGATTATTGACCGCCTGTTTTTATTTGCATTGATCCGCGAAAGCGGCGATTAATTTCTTTTTTGAATTCTGCACGCGATTGTGTTGAAATCTTCAAATGAAATCCACGCTCGAAATGATTCGCCCGACGACCTTTATCGAATCGGAAAAACTGAAAACTTATTTTAATCTCGATTTAACGGTCGCGTCCGAAACTTTTCAGCATACGGGCAGTTTTAAGTTTCGCGCCGCTTATAACTTAGCTTCAAATGTGCCGAACGACGAAATTTTGACGGCTTCGTCGGGAAATTTCGGACAGGCTTTAGCTTACGCCTGCCGGTTGACGAACAAGCAATGCACGGTCGTGATGCCGGAAACTTCGGCGCGGGTGAAAATCGAAGCGGTCGGAAATTACGGCGCGACGGTTGATTTGGTTGATACGAGTAAAGTCGGGCGCAACGAACGGGTCGCACAGTTAGCCGCCGCAATGCCGGACGCATATTTCGCTTCGGCTTACGATGATTTGCTGGTGATTGAGGGGAATTCGACGCTCGGCGATGAGATTTCGGCGAAAGATTTTGATGTCGTCATCTCGCCCGTCGGCGGCGGCGGTTTGATTTCGGGAATCTCAAAAGGTTTGTGCCGCAGCGGTCATCACGCAAAATTGATCGGCGCGGAACCGCTGCTCGGCAACGACGCGGCGCGTTCATTAAAAGCGGGAAAAATAATCGCCAACGAAACCGAACCGCCAACCGTCGCCGACGGCGCACGAACGATTAGCTTAGGCAAACATAATTGGGCGATTATCGAAAAAGGCGTGGCGGAAATCATCGAGGTTTCCGACGAGCGAATCATCGAAGCGACGCGGCTTTTGTTCACTCTCGCCAATCTGAAATGCGAGCCGACCGGCGCGTTGGCTTTAGGCGCGATTTTGGAAAGCCCGGACAAATTTAAGGATAAAAAAATCTGTCTCGTCGTTAGCGGCGGCAATGTTGACGCGGAAGTTTATCGAAGCATTCTCGGTTAATTCACCTTCAACATTTGTCTTCGCAGATAGTCGAGCGCGGTTTGCGATGCCCGCCAGCGAATCAAATAGCGGTCGCCGGGCAGAATCGCTTTGAAAGATTTAGTGCGCGTCGCGTCGGCGTAACCGATGAAAACCGTGCCGACCGGCTTTTCGTCCGTGCCGCCGCCGGGTCCGGCGATTCCGGTCACGGAAATCGCGTAATCGGTATTCGCCAATTCGCGCATTCCTCTCGCCATTTCTTCGGCGACCTCCGCCGAAACCGCGCCGTGTTTTTCAATAGTTGCGGGCGCGACATTTAAGGTCTTGATTTTCGCTTCGTTGGCGTAAGCCACTACGCCCTGCATAAAATAAGCGGACGCGCCCGAAATATCGGTTAATCTTTCGCCGATCAGCCCGCCCGTGCAGCTTTCGGCGACGGACAGATTTTTGCCGCTGTCTTTCAACAATTTCCCGACGACTTCTTCCATCAATTCGCCGCTGCTCGAAAAGACGGCGATGCCCAGTTTACCGATAATTTTCGCGGCTAACTCTTCGAGCATCGCGTCGGCTTTTTGCGCGGAGTTCGACTGCGCGGAGAGATGGATTTCGATTTCGCTTTTGTTGAAAAGTATCGAGGTTTCAACCGCTTCATACTCTTTGTAAATCGGCGCAATCGCTTCGTCAACCGCCGATTCGCCCATTCCGCCAACGCGCAAGATTCGCCGTTTGACGTAGATTTCACCGGCGGCGCGGCGCAGTTTCGGTAAAATAAAATTTTCAAACATCGGTTGATTCTCACGCGGCGGTCCGGGCAGAATGACAAAGAACTTTTCACCGATTTCGACCGCCATTCCGACCGCCGAACCGTTCGGGTTCGGCAGAATTTCCGCGCCTTCAATGACAAACGCCTGCCGTTTGTTAATCTCCGGCATCTCGCGTCCCCATTTTGCAAATCGTTCGCGCAAATCAATCTCCAAATCGTCGTGATAAATCAATTCGCGCTCGATTGCCTGCGCTGAAACCGTTCGCGTAATATCGTCTTCCGTCGGAC
The DNA here is from genome assembly GCA_043772175.1 of Pyrinomonadaceae bacterium. Taxonomy (GTDB): domain Bacteria; phylum Acidobacteriota; class Blastocatellia; order Pyrinomonadales; family Pyrinomonadaceae. The sequence goes on from JAYVGL010000085.1 coordinate 11,169, forward strand.
CTAAGCCGCCGGTTGAAATAACAATGTCCGAGCGCGTCAAAGCATCTCGAATCGTCGCTTCGAGCCGCGCTTTATCATCGCCGACGACGGTTTTTAGTTTGACTTCAATGCCGATTTCGTTGAGTTTTCCGGTTAGCCAGAGACTATTAGTATCGGTTTTCGTCGGCGTTAAAAGCTCTGAACCGATGGCGATAATTTCAGCAGAAAGCATAGTTTAATGGTAAATGGTAAATGGTGAATGGTGAATGAAATTAATTTCTTAATTCACCATTCACCGTTTACCATTTACCATTATTTTTTATCGTAAATATCGTGCAGGACTTCGGAAATCGGCTTGTGGTTGGCGAAAAACTCTTCGCGTGAATTGCCGTTTTTTTCCTTTTGATTTTTTGCGCCGCTGCCGTTGGTGAACGGTTTGGCTTCGACTTTCTGAACGCCGTTCGATTCCGGTTTGTCGGGCGATTCGTCAACGATGCTTTTCGGCGCGACTTTATTGCCGTTGATTTCCGACAATTTTTCGATTTGATTTTTCTGCTCCAGCATCGCTTTTTCTTTTTTGCCGTCGAGCAGCGTCAGACCTTCGCGGCTATTTTCCAGAATCGCTTTGCCGCGATTGCGGCGGGCGCGTTCGAGGGCGCGAATCGCGGCGGAAGTCTGCGGTGCTTCCGCCGGTTCGCGTTCGATTTTCCTTAAGATTCGCACGTAATTTCTGAGTTCCGGCGTGGCGTAAACGTAAGTCGCTTCGTCGGCGTTTTCGTTCTCGACGATGTATGACAAATGATTGACGGCGGATTTGTGGTCGCCGATGCGGTTGTAAAGCGCACCGAGCGTGAAATAGACGAGCGGCGGCGCGCCGTTCATCAATTGCAGAATTCGTTCGCCGCGATTGATGACTTCCTGCACTTCAAACCCGAACCAGCGGCGTTCGTCGTCGCGCAGAACTTCGTTTGCCGACAGGTAAAACTCGAAAATCTCGCGGGTTCCGCCACGCGACGGCTGCGAGAAAGTCTTCCACAAAAAGTAGGCGAAAATGCCGAAAAAGAATATCACAAACATCGGAAATCCGGCGACCAGAAGCATCGTCCCTATCAACCCGAAAGCCAAGACGTATTGAGTATTTTCTTTGAGCGATTCGGGAACTTTTCTTTGTAATTTATTGCTCACTCGTGTTTCAATCAGCGGCAAAAACGTTTCTGGAAATCAACTTTCCAATATTGACGGCGGCGGTTCGGTTACGGAACCTTTTTCTTCCTTGACCGAAGGTTTAGCGTTTTTTGTTTCGGCTTTTTGCTCGCTGACCGACGGTTCGGTCGGCTCGCTTTCTTCTTTAACCGACGGCGCGGCGTTGGCTTCGACCGTTTCTTCTTTCACCGAAGGTTCGCCGTCGCCGTTCTGATGCTCTTCTGGACGGGCTTGTTTTTTCGCTTCATCTTCCATTTTCAAACCCATTTCCGCCAGCACGTCCATCGCCATACTAACGAGTTTTTGCGGCGAATTGATAATGAAAGACAAGGTTTCACTAAGCACGATGCTTTCCAGTTCGAGCAGCGACGCGATTTTCTTTTGCAGCGGCAATTCTTCAAATTCTTTGCGATAAGTTTCCCGCCGCTCTTCTTCGGTCGGCTTTTCTTCCACTTTTTTTTCGGTTGACATAACGATAATTTCCCCTGATTTTTCGATTTTCACTTCTTCCGCCAGCCGTTCGCCCTGTTCGCGCCGGCTCTCTGAAAGCAGTTCGCTTTCCGTTTTCGTCGCGGTCGAAAGCAGTTCGCTGCCTTTAATGATTTTTACGACCGAGTAATCTTTCTCGTCAAACTGCTCGTTCTGCAATTCGATGCCGAAACGCCGTGCCGCGTCCGACAGATAAGTTCCGACGGCGACCAGTCCCGCTAAATCTTCACGTTCAAATTTTAATTCAACTTGGTTCATTTATTTTTATATTTTCTTTATTAACTGTAAACCGACTTGACGCGAATGCGCGGCTGTGCGCCGGAAGCCGCGCCCGACAAATCTTTTTCCTTTATTTGACAGTCGCCGCACACGCCCAGAATCCGCATCGAATGATGCGTTAACCTAAAACCGAATTCGGCGGCGACCGAATCCTGCAAATTCTCGATTTCCGGCGAGAAAAACTCCACGACTTTGCCGCATTCCGTGCAGATCATATGGTCGTGATGTTCGTGATTATAATGATGTTCGTAATAGGATTTGCCGTCGCCGAAACGCACTTCCCGCGCCAGTCCTGCGTCCGTCAACAGCTTTAAGGTGCGATAAACGGTCGTATGTCCGACGCTCGAATCCTCTCTATGCACCAGCCAATAAAGGTCTTCGCTGGAAACGTGGTCTTCGGTTCGCAAAAAGATTTCCAAAATTAAATCTCTCTGCGCCGTGTGCCGCAAGCCGGCTTTCTGAATGTGTTCCGAAAAAACCTGTTTTTCCGTTTGAAAGTCTTTTACACTTACCGTCATACCTGAATATTTGTGCTTATCGGAGAGTGAACTTCAAATACTTTATTCCGAACTTTACCTCACGCTTTTTATTTTTTTATCTTATCATTTGAGATTCTTTTTCGCTAACAAAAGTTTGTCGCTGATTTCGTCGAGACGCGCCGCATCTGCGCCCTGTTTGGCGGCAAGCGGAATCGAGCGCATTCCGAGCTGTAAATATATTTCGAGAATTTCCGGTGCGGCATAATCCCGCAAAGCGATCAGATGTTTTTCAAAGGTCGAGATGTCCGCCCGCGCAAAAGTTCCGGTCAGAGACTGTGCCGTCGTTTGCGTTTCGAGATTGCCGACGGTGCTTCTGATTAAAGGCAGCAAAATTTTCTGCGCTTCGTCAGCGTCCAAACCGCATTTGGTCAGCATCTCAATCGCCGCGTCAATCAACGCCACCAGATGTCCGCACGCCACGACCGCCGAAGCGTGATACAAAGTTTTAAACTTCGTTTCGATTGAAAAGGATTTCCCGCCGAGTTCAGCGACGATTTTCCTGCCGATTGCAATCGCCGCCGCATCGCCCTCAACGCAGAAATACGCGCCCGCCAGTTTGCCCGCGCCGAGCATCGAATCGCTCACGGAAACCAGCGGATGAAGTGAACCGACTGCACAACCGATGATCTTTAAATCTTTTAATATCTCTGACGAAAGTGCGCCGCTCGTGTGAAAAACGATTGGCTGATGCGACAAATTCTCCTTCAAACGGTGGGCGACCGTTTCGATTTCCGAGTCCTGCGTCGTAATGAAGATCACGTCCGAAACGATTTCTGAAAGATCATTCGAGCGAATGATTTTCGATTTCAGCGAAATAGATTCGGCGATTCGTTCCGCCTTTTCCGAATCCTTGCCGATCAAACTTTCAATCTCGAAACCCGCTTTCGACAAGGCGATTGCCAACGCTCCGCCGAGCCTGCCCGCGCCGATGATGGAAATCCTCATTGTCAAAACTTAACCGCAAAGTTTTTAAAAGTAAATTGGCAAACGAAATTCGCCCTAAATTATAATCCGAACGGCTTCATTTTACCTCTGAACCTGACTTTCTCCGGCGCAACCGTCGGCGATAGCGGCGGAAAACTATTTTTTAAAGGTGAAAGCCATAACTCGAACTCGAACTTTTCACGAAATCCGCCGTGAACGATTTTGATTCGGTTGCGGTTTTGGTTTTTCGTTCCGAAAGTATAGTCGGTAACCCTTTCTAGTCTGATGTCATATTCGCCATATTTGTTTACTCGCCCGCCGTAAACAACGATATAGCCGGTTGACTGCGGCTTTAGCTGTAATGTCTGAATAAATCCGTCAAGTGTTAGCATTTCGATTTCTCCGGTCGAGTCGCCGGCAATCAGACTGTCCATAAGTTTCGGCGAAAAATCATTGAGGAAATCGTCGTTATAACATTCCCTGTAAAAAGTCTGCATACAATCGGCAAGTCTGTCGCATTTCTCCCGCTTGGTTTCTTGACCTGAAACCGTTGCCACATATAACTGCGAAACGAGCATTATAAAAACTGCCGACAATAACCGATTAAACCATTCAGTTTCCACTTTTCTGTTAATCATAGTTTTTTCCTTAGCAAAAGGCATCGGCGAATCGAATGCCGATAGTCGCACGATATTTATCAATCGCTACCGTATTACTTCCTTTGTAGCCTAATCCAACATCGCCTTTTAGCAACATAAAATGCGAATGAAGATATGGCTGATTTGCATTGATTATTTCGCCACCTTTTCCGCCAATTTTGCCAATACGCCAACGGTTGCCCTCCTTAAGCGGATTGAAAGCCTTAACGTGCATTAACAAAAGTGTCGCGTCTTTTACATTGCCGAGTTGTTTGTAATGGAAAGTAACGATTGCTTGTTTTGGAGTCGGAATTTGTTTCAAGACATTTTTCTTAGCTTTGCCGTCCCAGTCAGCGTTGCTTTTCATCTCGAAACCGTCGGGAATATAAATATCAGTTTCGGTTTTACCGTCCACGCCGAAGCGCGTTCCGTCAGTGCTGCCGTATAGGTGCATCATATATACGGACAAATGACCGACAGTTGGTTGCCCGTTTTCAATTGTATCCCCCCGGTAATATTTGTAATATCCGCTTTTATCTGCCGATAAAATCGCCAGGGAGTCAGGCTCGAAACCGTTCGCCGCCGCAACTGCGTTTTTACTACCCAAGATTGACGCAATTTTAGCATCGCACTTCTCCATTTCGAGCGTATAGGAAGAGGCTATATTATTGTTTGCCTCCATACCCAGCAAAAGGCTTCGTATCTCGTTCTCTTTAATCTCTCTTAAATCACTTAACAGACGATCCTTGCCTAATGCTCTGCCGATCATCGCCCATAATCCGGGGCTGATCTCGTAAAGGTGATTTTTTTCATAATCACTATATGAAATTCGTTTCATCCACTGGTTTTTGAATGCGTAAACGGCTTTTAAAGTTTGGTTGTCAACTACCTCATTGTCCGGCAAATTCGGACTCGGTTGGACGAGTTCGTTAAGATATTTTTTGAGTTGCCGGACGAATTTGTGTTTGTCGCCTAAACGAAGAAGCGGAAAAATCATCTTTGACCTCCAAGAAGAACTGAGTAAGAGACGACTATAACAGCGTCGAGATGTTCAAGCCAATAATTTTTTCGACGCGAAAAAAGGTCTGCCGTTCGATTGAGCGGCAGACCTTTTTCACCTTTTCCTTTTTCCCTTTTCCACTTTAAATTTTCAGCAAAACCGGCTCGTTCGGCAAATCTTCCAGCCAGTCGTTCAGTTGAACGCGCAGTTCTTCGCGGCTCAAGAAACTCTCGTCGCTCGGCAACGTGATTTGCAGTAAGGGCGCAGTCGGCAAATCGTCGAAGACTTTTTGCAGAACGACCAAATCGCTGTTAGTTAAAAGCGGAATCTGCTTGTCGGATTGAAAAATTTCGACTAAACGCCGCGCCGTTTTCGTAAAATCTTCGTCGTTCATCTCAACAATAAAATGTTCGAGCAGGGAAACCATCGTATCTTTTAATTTCCACAACACGCCGCGGTAGTTGGCGCGTCCGCGAGCGACGGTTTCTTCCAGCGTGGCGGGCAGTTTTTCCCAGTTGCGGGTTCGCGTCAGCTTAAACGAACAGCCGCAGAAGGGCTGTGTTTTGAGCATCGTTCGCACGTCGAAACGGCAATCGAGTTCTTTTAACTGGCGGTAAAGCTGCCACGCTTCCTTCCAATAGGTTTTTTGAAAAATCGTCAGCCGCGACAGGTTTTCAAATTCCCACCATTCGTCGCCGCGCCGGAATTCGTCGAATTTTTCTCTCATCAAATGCGATTTCATCACCAAATCGTGTTTCATTGCGAAATAATCGGTGAACTGCGAATGAAAAGTCTGCCATAAACTTTCCATCTCGTCGTTCAGGCGGCTGTTCGGTTTCAAATAGCTTTCTTCGAGAATTCGCACGAGTTTCTCGCGGGTGAATTCCAAACCGGCATCTTCGGTCGTCTCGCAAATCGCCAGATAATTGCGAATTCGCTCGCGTCTGCCGACACCTTTGATGAAATCGCCCAGTACGACCAAATCGTCGCGGCGAGCGGCGAATTCCTTCTCCGAATCGGAAAAAGCGTCGGCGACGCGGTGCAGACCTTCTTCGAGCGAAACCGAATCGTCCAGAATCGCCGTGGCAGTCGCCGCTACCGTCCCGAAAGTTTTTTCCGTGTAAGTCGCCATTCGCCAGATTTTCGTGTTCAAAATTTCGTCCGGCAAATCGTTGAAGCGTTCCAGAATTCGTTCGGACTGCCAATCAACCAGCCAGCTTCCCAAGGCGGATTTGACGGTTTGCCGGTCATTCGGCTGGTCAATTGACTGAAGGTTTTGCGTGCCGGTGATGAGCCGCGCCCAGTCTGTCAAACGCTTGTCGCCGTAGGAGACGCTCGACGGTTTGGCGATGCCTTCGATATCCTGCCAGATAATCTTTAAATCGAGCGAGCGGCGGTTGATGCGGTCGCCGCGCGAAGTAACGAATTCGATGCGCCGCTGGGCGACGAGCGCGGTCAAAATCAGATGCGAGGCTTCGCGTCCCAAACCGTAAGGCGGTTGTTTCAATTCGTTGTAAACCGTTTTGAGTGAGATCGAAGTTTCGGGATTTTCCTTGACCAACGCCAGTATGCGGCGGGCGAGCGGCAGGTTAATCAGATTGTCTTCCGTCTCCAGAACGAATGAATTATTACGTTCGACGACTAATCCGAGCGGCAGCGCGAAAGTTTTCGCCAGCTTCTGCGATTCGCTTAAACTCTGCCGCGCACCGCTGAAAAAATCGCTGACGATTTGCGAAACATCGTTCATTTCGAGCGTTTCGGCGAAACGCGGATGTTCCGGGTAGAGACTTTCAAACAGCGGTTCGAGCATATTTGAGAAAACATCGGTCAGGCTGCCCGCGGCGCGGGCTTCTTCGGAAAAATTATAATCGAAATCCTCAATTTCGAGCGTCGCTTCTTCGATAAAAATTCGATTCCAGATTTTCTCGACCGCCATCAGGTTTGAGTGTCCGGCGGCGCGAAGCTGTTCGCCGTATTCCTCGCGCAAATCCTGATTGGTCAGCAGAACGTAGTAGCGCAGAATAGTTTCCGTTTCGTCCGAACGCAAGGCGGCGGGCTGCCAAAAAACTTGCGACACTTCCGTTCGGCGCGGCGGCTTTTGCTTCGGCGCGGTCGGCGAATTGATAATCACTTCCCAATCGGTGAAATCTGAAACGGGCGCGGAACTTCCCGTTTCGCCGCCCGCGTTCCAGACGACGCTTCCGTAGCGGATGCCGCCGCGCCACGCGATTCGGCATTCGGTCGAATCGCCGACTTCGTTTTCTTCGGAAAAAGTCCAGTCGGAAAATCGTTCGCGCGCCACGCGCCGCAGAATTTTCGGAACGACGGTCGGCGAAACGGTTTTGACGGCTTCGGCGACTGCCTGATTGAGATTGTCTTTGCTGCTGACGCGCAGACTGTAGCGGGTTTCGCGGCTGTCGGCGGCGTTGCGCTGAATTTCTTCCGGCAGCGCGGAGACGAAGGTTTCGAGTAAATCTTCGACGTTTTTGACGGATTTCGACGGATCGCTTTCGTCGTAAATCAGCATCGCCGCGCTGATTTCTCCGGCGGTCGTCCCGTCGCCTTCGAGCGACAACAGAAACAAGCCTTTTAACGTCAATTTGGCTTGTAACCGTTGCATCACGGGCATCTGCGTGATGATTTCGGAATTGAGAATGTCATATGTCGCCACTGCGTCTTTCAAATCTTCAATCTTGCGAAGCGAGGCTTCCACGCTGTCGAAAACTTCGTCAAGCGCGATCAAAGAATTCGCCGGACGACCGAGAATTTTCGCGCCCGCCTCCGACGCAAAACCGAGCAGTGCGAATTCCGGCGCGTAGAGCCGCACGAACGGCGCGTTCTCTAAAATCACCGGATGCAGCGGATAAAGAGCGGTGAATCGCTGCTCGCTCCACCGAAAATTCGGCATCACCGTTTTGAAGTTCTGATAAACATCGTGCAGCACGGCGATCTTCTGCCGATGTTTCGGAAAAATATGCGTGTCAACGATGCGGTAGAGGTGTTCCTGATCTAAATAATCAATCGAGTAACGGCGGGCGATGGCGGCGTTGATGCCGTCGGCTCCGGCGATGTCGTCGTCGAGCGCGACGGCGACGAATAAATTCAATTCTTCGGCGATTTCGGCGATTTCGCCGAGCATCACGCCGTCGTCCCGCGCCACCCGCGACGCGCGTTCAAAAGCCGTGTCAACCAACAAAATAAACGGCAGTTCGCCGGATTTTTTTCCAGCCCAAACCAACAGTTCGGCTAACGAATCGCTTAAATCAGCCGCGTTTGTTTCAAAGGTTTTGGCGAGCGCGTCCTTTAGTTCGGCAAACAACGTATCGTGCGTTCCGCGCCGGACATTGGCGACGCAGTAGCGGGCGCGTTTAAGGTTTTGCGCGCTTGCCGCCGCGTGCGGATTGGTAATGCGCGAACGCAGTTCCGAATGCGCCAAAACCGCGCCGAGCGTCGCCAGGAAATGGCTTTTGCCGACTCCGCGGTAACCGGCGAGCGCGTTCGCCGCACCTTTTTTTCCGCTCATCGCCGCGATTCTGTCGAGCCATTTCGCCATCAAATCCGAAGTCGCATCGGTAAAATGATAAGCCGCCAGGGTTCGCGCCGGGTCGCAGATAAAATCCTGCAAATTCTTATACGGCAGAACTTCAACCAAATCTTTTACTTTTTCTTGGATACGTTTCATTTCTTTAGTCGGAAAACACGCGCTTGTTCGGGAGTAAATTTTAAGCAGGAAGGCTGATTGGAAAATGATTTCGCCCGAAAAAATCTCGGGCAGTTATTACCTTACCAATTTTTCACGAGAAAAAAAACTGTTTTAACAAAAATTTTCTTTCGGAGCGAAAATCAGCTGCGTTCGACGCGGGAATTCAAAGACGCGCACAACGCAAAATCAATTTCAAATGCAACAAAAATTGAACTGATAATTCGTGTCATTTTCGCCGAACCTTGGCGCGTAATGCACTTCGGTCGCCGCCCGCGACCTCATTTTCCACCAATTTTGCAGGTTGATAAATGCAGTTTATTCGCTTCCGGCAACGCCGCTCGCGCTCGGAACGGTCGTGTCAATCGCGCCCGCGCCGACATCTTTGACGATGAAAACGCTGAACGCCGCGATCAGCATCACGATTCCGCCCAATAAGACGACGTTGAGCGGGTCTTTGCCCAGGATATTATTGTAGATTTGCGGAATCACGAGCGACATCACAATCTGCGGCAGGACGATAAATAAATTGAAAACGCCCATATAAACGCCCATTCTCGAAGGTTTGATCGCCCCTGCCAGAATCACATACGGCATCGAAAGAATCGAAGCCCAGGCGATGCCGACTCCCGCCATCCCGATCCACAAAAAGTATTTGTCGTGGGCGAAAAACGTCGAAAGCAAACCCAAACCGCCCAAACTCAGACAAATAAAGTGAGTCATTTTGCGGCTCGTCGCATTGGCGATCACGGGAATAATGAACGCCACGAGAAAACAGACGACATTGTAAACCGCGAACGAAAGTCCGCCCCATTCCGTGCCTTCGGCAAACAAAGGCGATTTGTCGTCGGGCGCGAGAAAAACGTGCCGCGCCACCGTCAAACCGTAAAATTGCCACATACACGGCAGCGCGAACCAAGTGAAAAATTGGACGACGGCAAGCTGCTTCATCGTCGTCGGCATATCTTTGAGCGCGTCAAAAATCTCTTTGACGATGCTGCCGACCAGATTTCCTTCAGCCTGTTTGCGCCGAAATTCTTCCATATCTTCGGGCGGATATTCGCTGGTCGTAAAAACCGTCCACAAAACGGCGGCGAGAAAACAAACCGCCCCGATTAAAAATGCGTAAAGCGTCGCGTTCGGAATGCCGCTCGCCATCACGCCGGTTACGCCCAGAGCCGCCAGGATAAACGGCGCGGCGTTCGCCATCGTCTGCCCGATGCCGATAAAAAACGACTGCATCACAAAACCCGTCGTGCGCTGTTCTTCGGGCAGTTTGTCGCCGACAAAAGCGCGAAACGGCTCCATGCTCGTATTGATACTGAAGTCCAGAATCCACAAAAGTCCCGCCGCCATCCACACCGCCGACGAAAACGGCATCAGAATCAAACAGATGCTCGACGCAATCGCCCCGACGAGAAAAAACGGTCTGCGTCTGCCCAAACGGTTCCAGGTTCGATCACTCAACGCCCCGATAATCGGCTGAATCAGCAAACCCGTAATCGGTCCGGCAAGCCATAAATAAGGCAAATTGCTTTCTTCCGCGCCGAGATATTTATAAATCGGCGACATATTCGCCTGCTGTAACCCGAAACCGATTTGAATTCCGAGAAAGCCGAAACTCATATTCCAGATTTGCCAAAAACTGAGCCGAGGTTTGTTCTGCATAGATTTACATTAAGAATCCGAATTGTCGGAATCGTTTTTTCGATTCCCTTTCTCCTTAAAAAACGCGATCAGCCAGATGATACCGACGAAAACCGCGATCACAACGCCGATAAAAATCACGGCATCGCCCAAAACGCCCGCCGTCGCTCTCGAACTGTAACCGAGGAAAATCAGAAATGCGGCGAAAACGAGGGCGACCAGCGAAAGTGCTTTCATAATTATATTTTGAACATAGAACTGATATTCAGTTTTCTGAGAACAATACCTTCGATTTATCGGAGTTCGACAAATTCACATCGCTTTTTTTACTGACTAGAATTGCATTTCCGATTATTGAGACTGCCATAATTATCGAACTTCCGACTATTAAACTAACGCCCAGTAAGGCTTCGTCCCAATAAACTCAATTGTAGAAACTCTCATAAGACACTAGAACAGAAAAAATTCCGAACAGGAAAAACATCGCAGACAAAACCAGAAAAGTATAATTCAGTTTTTTTTATATTTATCTCACCGTGAAAATTCCGGCGGTTCGCGCGGGCATCGAAAAATTCACTTTGCCGTTCTCGATTTTTACGTCCGCCACTTTGCCGAGACGGTCTGTTAAAGTCGAGTTAGAGCCGAGCGATTTGAGCATCGAAACGTCGAACGCGACGTTTGCGGGTTTCGTATCGTTGTTGAAAATTACAACGACCGCTTGATTATTGGCGACGCGGGCGTAAGCCGACTGCTGTTCTTCGTCGAGCAAATCAAACGACGCGCCGTTCCGCAAAGCGACT
>JAYVGL010000086.1:0-7392 GCA_043772175.1 Pyrinomonadaceae bacterium
ATGCCGTCCGCGCCGTCGGCAATTGCTTTCCGAAACGCCGCGAAAGTGTTTTCCGGCGCGGACTTGCTCGCGCCGCGATGGGCGATGATTAAAGGCTGATCGAATTTCACTTTTTTTCCAGCAGGAAAATCATCTTTGACCAGCCAATCGGCTCACTGAAGGGAAAATTATGATTGCCGACGATGTTAAACCAACGCCGGGCGATCTCTTCGGTTTTTTTAATCGAGTGAGTTTTGAAATTGTATAAAATCTCCAGCACCGAACCGACCATTGAAGGTTTGATGGGAATTAGAACGAGCTTTGCGCCCGGCTTCAAAACTCTCGCAAATTCTCCCAAACCCGCGTCGAGCGGCACGTATTCTAAAACGCCGCACGTTAAAATCAAATCGAAGGTTTCGTCGGCAAACGGCAGTTCCAGAATGTTTCCCTGCACGGCGGCGATGTTGCTTGCGTCGCATCTTTTATCTTTTTCAAACTGTTCGCGGGAAACTTTCAGCGAGTTAAACGATAAATCGAGCGCGATGCTTTTTTTCGGTCGAAAATCCGCGTTTTGAAAACCCAGAGTAACGATTCCCGTGCCGCTGCCCGCGTCCAAAACAAGCGAGTTTTCGTCCAAATCCAAGTCGAGCGATTTGACGTATTTCGCCACCGAAGCCCGATAGCCGTTGACCCGCATCATTACGTTATGAATTTCGGCGATGCGATCGTAGAAATTTTGTGTTTTCGATGGTTCTAACATTCAGAATTCGGTAATTCAGGATTCATTTCTCCGCCAAAAGTTTTTCGATTTCCTGTCGAATATCTTCTTCACGACTCGCGCTCGTGCCGGTTTCGACATAGCGGACGATGCCTTTGCGGTCAATTAAAACCGTTGTCGGAATCGAACCCGCGCCGTAAACGGATTGGTTCGTATTATCTTTGGCGACGGCAAATTGATACGGCAGACGATTGGTTTTTTTGAAGCGTTTCAAAAATTCGATTTCCTCGACGTTATTGACTTTAATGCCTTCGGCTTCGCCGTTGTATTTGGTTACGCCCAAAATTTCCAAGCCGTCTTTTTTGAAAGTCTCGTGCCATTCGGTCAGAGCCGGAAACGACGCGATGCACGGAGCACACCACGTCGCCCAAAAGTCGAGCAACACGACGCTGCCGCGCAAATTCGCCAGCGTTTGCGGCTGTTCGCCGAGCCAATTGTCAATCGCGGCGAGTTCCGGCGCGGTTTCGCCCAACAATTTATATTGTTTTTCGCGTCTTTTCAAACGGCGCGAAACGTCTTCCTGAAGCGGTTTCGCCGTGAAGTCTTTTTCCGCCCAGACAAGCGCGTTGGCATATAATTCAAGGGCGAGCGGCTTGTGGTTGGTCGCAATCAGGTATTTGATATTTTCGTCAACCGCCGTGTAATAAAGCGCGGAAGAGCCGACGAAAGCGGCGGTTTTCTGCAAATCTTCGAGCGCGGCTCCGGCTTCCTTCGGTTTATCGTCGGCGCGGTAAATTTCGTAAACGAGCATTCCCGTATCGAGCAATTGGTCAATGCCGCCGGCGCGGGAAACCGAATCCTGAAACAAGGCTTTGGTGGCGCGGTAAGATTCTTCGGCGTGGGCGGCGGCTTTGGCGTAATTCTTTTCGGAGCGGTAACTTTTCGCCAATTCGCTTTCCATTCGGGCGCGTTCGCTCAGACGGATCGGATCGGTTTTCAAGTATTCGCCCAAAACTTTTTCGGCTTCGTCAAAGTTTTTACTCCGCGCCGCCACGACGATCAAAACCGAACGCGCCGTCTGCGTTTTATCGGCGGGCGGATTTTCCGACGCGAGAAACATACGGAAATTTTCCGTCGCTCTTTCCGAATTATCCGCCAACCAATGCAGCATTGCGAGATAATAAACGTCTTCGCTCGTCGGATTTCGGCGCGTCTTCACTATCGCCGCGTATTTCGCCGCCATCTGTTTTTGTTCCCGATACGTAAACTTTAACAAATTATCGTTGAACGGAATCTTTCTGCTTTCAAATTCGCCGAACTTCTTTTTCGCGTAACCGTTCGCCTCTTCGTAAAGCTGTTTTGCGGAAGCGTCATTTAGAGGTGTCGCGGGCGGCGCAGCCCCGGCGATCTGTCCGGTCGCCCCGGCGCGGCGCGACTGCGCGAAGAGGCTGCCGCCGAGCGTTGATAAAAGCAGGAAAAATATAAAAACTCGATTCATAAAAGTTAAACCTTTGCCGTTTGAAAGCGGCGCGGACTGAATAATTTCAGATACTTCGATTCGATATTGCCGACAACCGCGTCCGCGATAATTTCCGCCGTCAGCGGCGCGAGCAAAATTCCGTTGCGATAATGCGCCGTCGCTATAAACAGATTTTCGACTTCGGAAAACGCGCCCAAGATCGGCAAACCGTCCGCCGCGAACGGTCTGAGACCCGCCCAATTTTCGGCAATGTTTAAATTAACAAGGCTCGGCGCAATTTCCAAAGCCGTTTCGCGTAAAAGTAACATTCCGGCGGCGGTCGTTTCTTTATCGAAGCCGACATCTTCGACCGTCGCGCCGATTAAAATTCGCCCGTCGAGACGCGGCACGAGATAACCTCGCGGACTGTAAATCACTTTCTGAAACAATCGTTTCGCGGTTTGAAAAGCGATGATTTGTCCGCGTAGCGGCTTGACGTTCGGCAGCCGCAGCCCGCTCATTTCGATCAGCGAAGTCCACGCGCCGGAAGCGAGAACGAATGTTTCCGCCGCGTAAATTCGATTTGCCGTCATCGCGCCGACGGCTTTTCCGTTCTCGATGACAATTCGTTTGACTTCGGCGTTTTCGACGATTTCGATTTCGTTGAGCGCGGCGTATTTTCGCAGAGCCGCCAGCAGCTTTCTATTTTCAACCTGCCAATCGTTCGGAAAAAGCAGAGCCTCGCGTACGTCGGACGAAATGAACGGCTCTAATTTCCGCGCCGTTTCCGCGTCCAGGTGTTCGACCGTTAAATTCGCCGCTCGCTGCCATTCGAAACGATGCCGGATTTCCTCGACATCTTTTTCGGTAAAAGCCGCGTAAAGCGTCCCGCTTTTTTCCAGTTCGATGTCAACCCCGGTTTCGTCAAACAATTCTTGCGCGAAGCTCGGATAAAGTCTGTTTGAATCATCACAGAGATGAAAAAAATCGTTTGCCTCGTTCGTTTCGGCTTGCGCGGCGAGCATTCCCGCCGCCGCGTGGGAAGCTTCGCCGCCGACTTCTCCGCGTTCTAAAATCGTGGTTTTTCCGATGCCTTGTTTATGAAGTCGGCGGGCGATTGATAAGCCGATAACGCCGCCGCCGATGATTATAACTTCCGTCATTTGTCTTTTACCGTCCGGCGATTTTAAGCTAAACTGATACTTCTTTATAAGACGAGAAATCTTCGCCGAAGTCAAAGGAAACAAATTATGAGCGATGAAAAACTAGACCTGATTTTAACCGTCGTATCCGACATAAAACTGAAAGTTGATAGTTTGGACACGAAGGTTGATAAGTTGGAGACGAGATTCGACGGACTGGAAACGAGATTTGACGGATTGGAAACGAGATTTGATGGATTGGAGACGAGATTTGATGGACTGGAAACTAAGGTTGACAATCTAGACTCGGAATTTAGAAGTTTCAAACATCAGGTCGGCGAGTCATTCATATCTGTTAACAATCGTTTCACCCTTTTGGAAAAACAGATGCTGGCAATCGGCGTAGAACTCAAAGCGGAAATTAAACAGGAAATCAGAGCCGTCGGCGCGAAAATCGAGCAGCTTGAAAAACAAGTTATCTACGATAGAACCGAAACGATTGAGCATAAAGCCGAACTTCGGAGGATAGACGACCGTCTGACGAAAATTGAAAATCACATCGGCTTGTAATTTCGAGCAATAATAAAAATGAGCAAACACACTATTACACTAATTCCGGGCGACGGTATCGGACCGGAGATCATCGCGGCGACGGTGAGAATCATCGAAGCGACGGGCGTTGACATCGAATGGGAAACGCAGGTAATCGGCGCACAGGCGTTGGAAAAATACGGCACGACCCTGCCGGAAGTCGCCGTCGAATCTATCAGAAAAAACAAAGTCGCGCTCAAAGCACCTCTGACCACGCCAATCGGCAAAGGTTTTACTTCGGTCAACGTCGGTCTGCGAAAAGTTTTAGACCTTTACGCCAACGTCCGCCCGATTCGCGCACTGCCGAACATTCCCTGCAAATATCCGAATCTCGATTTGGTCATCGTCCGCGAAAACACCGAAGATTTATACGCCGGACTCGAACACATCGTCGTTCCGGGCGTGGTCGAGAGCATCAAGATTATTACGGAGAAGGCTTCGACCAGAATCTCGCGCTACGCCTTTGAATTTGCCGTGCGCGAGGGTCGCAAAAAAGTGACGGCGGTGCATAAAGCGAACATTATGAAGCTGTCCGATGGGCTTTTTCTCGAATGTTTCTATAATGTGGCGCGGGAATTCCCCGACATCATCGCCGATGACAAAATCATTGACAACTGCTGTATGCAATTGGTGATGAACCCGCAGCAGTTCGACGTGATGGTGATGGAAAATCTCTACGGCGACATCGTTTCGGATTTATGCGCCGGACTGATCGGCGGACTTGGACTCGCTCCGGGCGCGAATATCGGCGAAATCGGCGCAGTTTTTGAAGCCGTTCACGGGTCTGCGCCTGACATCGCCGGACAAGGTTTGGCAAATCCGACTGCGATTCTGATGTCCGGGATTTTAATGCTCAAGTATATCGGCGAACGCGACGCGGCTGACCGAATCGAAAAAGCGATGCTCGAAGTTTTCGCCGAAGGCACGACCATCACGAAGGATTTGGGCGGCACGGCAAGCACGATTGATTTTGCCAACGCGATTGTGGATAAGTTGAAAAGTTGAATTCACAGGATAAACAGGATATTCACGATGGGAAGGAGAATCATTTCAGATTAAATGCCGAGTCCTGTTGATCCCATCCGTTCTGTTTGAATTTCGTTGATGAAACGGGCGAACTCGAAACGGCTCACGCCCTAGAGAAGTTTTGAACGTCAAAAGTAGAGTGAGTTCGTGATTAAGCAAAGTAATGGAAGACGGGTGAAACTGTCCATTGTTCACTGTTAACTATTCATTATTAAACAAATTATCTTCCCGTTTGATAGTCAACAGTTGATAGTGAACAATGAACAGTTTCGATATTTGCCGAATGTTCGGAAGCGATGATTTATCCAGATTTATTAACCCGAACGGCGATTAAAGTAAAAAAAGCGGGTTGATTCCGCCTTTTTCGTTTATGTAGTCGGTGCGGTTTTCCTTCTGCCGCCGCGCTTTTTCTCCGATTCGCGGATGTAGCCGAAACCGGCGTGTAACGCGCTGTCGGGACCGTGTTTGCGGTCGCCTTCGGCGGCGCGAACGACGAAATCGCATTTTTTCATACTGGCTTTGGTCATATCTTTGAGTTCGACGCTAATCGCTTTTAACTGCGCTTCGAGATTCGCCTTTTCACTGAGTTTGGCATCAATCGCGGTTTTGTCCGCCGTGATTTCCGCCAACTGAATTTCGGCAAATTTATCGCCCGCCGCGTTTGCTTCCCAGGAATTCTCGATTCTTTCGAGTCTCTCACGCCCGCTTTTTACTGTGTAAGTCGCCATAAAATTATTTTTCCTTAATTGTTTGAATTGTGTCGGGTCAGAGCATTTTCAAAGACGGTTAAATCCCGTTTCCGCTCTATTGATTTACGTTGTCGGAGAGATTTTTTGCCGAAATTTCTAAAGAACCTTTAGGTTAGGACTAAAACCCTTTAGGTTTGACTAAAAACCTAAAGGGTTTATTGTCAAACCTAAGAGGTTTTTATAATTATCTAACAGATTTTTGATTAAACCTGTTAGGTTTTGACGATTACCCAACGGGTCTTATCAAAAATCAGGCAGCTTTTTTAAAGTTATCGAGAGTTGATTTGAGATGTTCTAAAACCTGCACGGCTTGTTCGCGCTTGACGGCCGGAAAGTTTTCGAGAAATTCATTGAGCGAAATACCGGCTTCAAAACTATCGAGCAAAGCCGCCACCGGAACGCGAGTTCCTTCAAAAACAGGCGTTCCGCTCAAAATTTCCTTATCAACTTTTATCGGCGGCACAATGGAAAAGGCTTTCTTGCGATTAACGTAAATCAGTTTCTCCCAAGCGTCATCGTCGTTAGCCTGTGCGATAACCAGCACGTCAATTTCTTTTTCGTAAAGTTTTTCGTTTATGCTGCTCAATTTCTAATCCTGCTTCTTTTTGTTATCAATTCTGCGAAACCTGACAGATGGTTTTCCTTCTTTTCTATACTCCAAAATTTCTGGATGTAATTCAGCATACTTTTCCAAAGAATTTGAATCCCAAGTTACTGATCCTTTAATGAACACAACTTGTAGATTTGTTCCTTTGATTGTTGTGCCATATCGAAGAACGCTTTCTCTGATTCTCTGTTTTGAATTTTCTATATTTTCTTTGACTTTACGAACGGAAGCGGCGAAATCTAATTCAATCGCATCAAGTTTGGATTGCATTTCTGGAGTTATAATCTGATTGATTTGTGCTTATTTTTGTAGTTCTAATGAATTAATTTGTGATTCTAGTTCCGATAAATCATTAATTTCTGGAATCGCCAAATCTTTTTCAAACGTATCTTTTTCTTTGATTGTTCCTTCGACATCTTTTTCTATCTTCTTTAATTCCAACCTTTGCTCCGATTCAATTTGCTTTCTAATCTCGTCCCAATGTTCTGAATCATCACAAGCACGTTCAGGTGATGTTGCATCTACCCTAAACCATAGTTTGTCACGAATCTTTTCAACTTCTAAATATCTTTCATCTCTCGGAGAAAGTTTTACAATATTCGATTTGGTTTTTTCTTTATGGCAGTTATTGCAAAGAAGTTGCAAGTTTCCCATATCTGCACTGTCCCCGTTTATATGGTCAATTTCACTTCCAATCCTTTTACATTTACAACACACTCCTTTGTCACGTTCAATTATTTTGTTCCTCAGTTCCAGAGATATTCTCCGAGTCTTTTGGTCATAATATCCCTTCTTTCCATAAATTGATTTGAGCTTAAAAGTTATTGCATCTTGAATATCTGGATTGCTGTAAGTTTCATCTTTAATACGAGCGCGAATATAACGAACAGCCGCCGCAAATTGTTGACAATGTGGCAAACAATATAATTGTGATTTCTTTGAAACTAGAAATACCTTGTCACAATTGACACACTGAAAATCAACAGAAATTGTCTCACTATCGGAACTTTTTGACATCGCCATAAGAGTCTGTTTAAATTTTCAACAAGCGAGTTGTTTCAACATAATACGGATCATCGCCAGTTGGATGAAAGCCTTTGAAACTTCCGTCTTTTCTTCGT
>JAYVGL010000087.1:0-27836 GCA_043772175.1 Pyrinomonadaceae bacterium
AAGCTCGTAGATTTAACCAAAGATGCCAACATATTGAACAACGGCGATAACACGACGATTGTTTTAAGCGGTCTCGATATTTTAAACAAACAACTGCTCGACGCGGAAAACGAACGGAAAAACGCCCAAGCCGAATACGAATCGGTTAACAAATCGTCGGAGAGTCTGAACGCCCGCGCCGAAGAACTCGCCGGACGCTACACGAGCGAACGGGAAAACAGCATTCGTGATTTGAAAAACGACACCGGAAAAAAAATCGCCGATTTGACGGCGGTCAGGCAGCGTCTGTTGGAAGAATATCTGCCGGCGGCGCAGGAAGTTAAAGAAGTTGACACTCAAATCAAAGCCCTCGAAGACAGTTTGAAAAAAGCGACGGCGGCTAATCAGGAAGATTTGGCGAATTTCAGAAAAAGCGCGGCTTCGGATTTGGTTAATAACTTAAAAACCAAATATAATTCGGCGAAAGCCAAAGAAGACAAAATCAAAGCGTCTTTCGACCAGAAATATAACGAGGCGCAGGGACAGAATCAATCGGGCGTTTCTTTGAATTTGCTGAAACAGGACATCGAAACGAAAAAAGGTTTTTTGAAGGAATTGCTCGACCAATTGCGGAGCAACGGTGTTATCTCGGCGGGAACGAGCAACAACATCGCCGTCGCCGAGATTGCGATTCCGCCGGACGCGCCGGTTTCGCCGCGCCGTTTGACGACCGTGATGGGCGCACTGCTGTTGTCAACCTTGTTCGGAATGGGTTTGGCATTGTTTCTCGAATATCTCGACGACACGATTCGGACGACCGAAGAGATCGAAAGTCTGCTCGGCTTGCCTGCGCTGGCGGCGATTCCGCGCATTGATTCACTGCCGAAGCAGCGCAAACTTCTTCTGGTCGGCGGCTCCGACGACGACGGGGAGAAACCGGCGGCGAATCCGACTTCGCAACTGCTGATTCACAACAATTCGCGTTCGTCCCTTGCCGAAGCCTACCGGCAGCTGCGAACCTCGATTTTGCTTTCGACCGCCGGACACGCGCCGAAATCGCTATTAATTACGTCGAGTCTGCCGTCCGAAGGCAAAACGACGACGGCGATCAACACGGCGATCAGTCTCGCGCAGACGGGCGCGAAAGTTTTGATTATTGATGCCGATATGCGCCGCCCGCGTCTGCATTCGATTTTCAATATCAGCAACGCCGAAGGTTTAAGCACTTTATTAGCGAGCCAGTTGGAAGATAAAAATATAGATGAGGTCGTCGGTTACGATGTAGATGCGAAACTTCATCTGCTGCCTTCGGGTCCCGTTCCGCCGAATCCGGCGGAACTCATCGGCTCCGAGCAGATGGCGGATTTGTTGAAGACACTGCAAAATAAATTTACGCATATCGTCGTTGACTCGCCGCCGATTGCTTCATTTACGGACGGCGTTCTGATCGCTTCGATGGTTGACGGCGTAATTTTGGTGGTTAATGCGGGCAGAAGTTCGCGGCAGGTCGTGCGCCGTTCGAGACAGCTTTTAATGGACATCGGGGCGAAGGTTTTCGGAGTCGTTCTCAACAACGTCAACCTGCGTTCGCAGGACAATTATTATTATTATCAAAGTTATTACCACCGCGACAGTTATCACAGCGGCGACGAGGAATAAATTCCAACTGGTTTCAAGTTTCAAGTTTCAGGTCGGAAGAGCGTCTTGAACTTGAACTTTAGACTCGAAACCTGAAACCTGAAACATTTATGAGTGAACAAACAAGGGTTCTAGTGACCGGTGCGGGCGGTTTTATCGGCAGCCATCTGGTTAGTTATTTGAAGGATAGAGGATTTTGGGTGCGCGGGGCGGACATCAAATATCCTGAATTTGCCGAAACCGCCGCCGATGAATTTGAGATTTTAGATTTGCGGCGTTGGGACAATTGTTTACAGGCGACGCGCGGCGTGGAAGAAGTTTACGCGCTCGCCGCCGATATGGGCGGAATGGGCTTTATTTCCAACCATCACGCGCAGATACTTTACAACAATTCGCTGATTAATCTGCACACGCTCGAAGCGGCGAAAACCAACGGCATCAAGCGTTATCTCTACACGAGTTCGGCTTGCATCTATCCCGAATACCTGCAGGAAACCGCCGATGTCAAACCTTTGAAAGAGGAAGACGCATATCCGGCGCAGCCGCAGGATGCTTACGGCTGGGAAAAACTCGTATCCGAAATTCTTTGTATGCACTATCGCAACGATTACGGAATCGAAACGCGCACCGTGCGTTTTCACAACATCTTCGGCGAAAAGGGAACGTGGGAAGGCGGACGCGAAAAAGCTCCGGCGGCGATGTGCCGCAAAATCGCCGAAGCGAAATTAAACGGCACAAACGAAATCGAGATTTGGGGCGACGGCGAACAAACGCGCTCGTTCTGCCACATCACCGATTGCGTCGAGGGAATTTACCGGCTGATGCGTTCGGATTATGCGGAACCTCTAAATTTAGGGCAGGACCGGATGGTGACGATCAATCAACTCGCCGACATCATCGCCGAAGCTGCCGGTGTGAAGATCACCAAAAAACACGTAGACGGTCCGCAGGGCGTTCGCGGCAGAAATTCCGACAACGAACGCCTGCGCGAAGTTCTCGGATGGGAGCCGGAAATTTCTTTGGAAAAAGGTCTCGCGGTAACTTATCAGTGGATCGAAGAGCAAGTCCGCCGTCAATCCGCCGCTGCCAAAGAACTTTCAAAAATCGCCGGCAAGTAAAATGGAACGGACACCGAAAAAAGTCGAACTCATCATTCCGGTTTACAATCGCCGCGAAACGACTCTTCAGGCACTTCGCAGTTTGCGGCGGATTGATGCCGAAAATTTAGAGGTTCACACGATCATCGTTGATGACGGCTCGACCGACGGGACGAGCGCGGCAATCGAGAAAGAATTTCCCGAAGTGCAAATCGTCAAAGGCGACGGAACGCTGCACTACGCCGCCGGAACCAATCGCGGAATCTCCGCCGCGCTCGAAAGAAATCCCGATTACATCGCAACGATGAATGACGATGCGGTTTATCACGAGAGTTTTTTGCAGCGTCTGATTAAGACGGCGGAAGCCAATCCGCGCTCGGTCGTCGGTTCCCTGCTTTTATCGTGGGACGAGCCGCACCGCGTTTTTCAGATCGGCTTCGAGTGGAAAACTTTGGCTGGCGGCTGGTCGCAGTCGGACGATTCGACGGCTTTCGATTATCCGCGTGAAGCGTTCGAGGTCGAAGGAATGGCGGGCAACTGCGTTTTGTTTCCGGTCGCGGCGATTCGGGAATGCGGTTTGATGGACGAGGAAAAATTTCCGCACGGCTGGGGCGACATTCAATACATCGTGCGAATGAAAAAGATGGGCTGGAAACTGCTGGTCGAGCCGAAATCCTACGTCTGGTGCGAGCCGAATACATACCCGAAACCGCTGCATCATCTGCCGAAGAAAGAGATTTTCCGCGTGCTTTTCAAAAACCGTCGGCATCCGCTCAATTTACAGCGGCAGTTTATCGCCCGCTGGGAATCCGCACCAACCAAAATTCAAGGGTTTTTCGGTTTCGTTATTTATTTATTTTCCGTTTCCGGCAAAACTTTGAAATATGCGGTAAAGAAATAATCGGCCTTTCAAACTTATTTAAAGATTCAGCATTTCTTCAATCAGCGGCTATAAATTTTCGTTAAATTCTTCCAGTGCCGCCGGTCTGATGACGGGAATTTTCGGCAGACTTTTGAAAGATTCCTCACGACTGCAAAAAAGATTGAAACGCAGAATATAAAAAAGCGCGGCAACGCCGTCGCGGTAGGTGATTTTCTTGCCTTCCTCGTAAGTTCTGCCGTAGTAGCTGATCGGGACTTCATAAAAAGCGCATTTTAACTTGGCGACTTTCGCCGTTACTTCAATTTCAAAACCGAAGCCGGTCGAAGTGATAATCAAGTTGCGAATAATGTCGCCGCGAAACGCTTTGTAGCAGGTTTCGACATCGGTCATATTCAGATTCGTCAGCAGGTTCGAGATGAAAGTCAAACCTTTGTTGGCGAGATAATGATAAAAATACAAAACCCTGGCGGCGCGTTTGACCATAAAGCGCGAACCATAGACGACATCGGCGTAACCTTTCAAAATCGGGGCGATGACTTCGGGAATTTCCGCCGGATCGTATTCGAGATCGGCATCCTGCACGATGACGACCGCGCCGCTCGTCATTGCGAAACCGGTGTTGAGCGCGGCTGTTTTCCCGGCGTTGATCGGGTGTCGGATGTATTTGACCGACGGATTTTCACTCGCCAGTTTTTGGGCGATCTCCGGTGTGCGGTCGGTCGAACAATCGTCAACGATGATGATTTCGAGCAGATGCGGTATCGGCAGAAGGTTTTCGATAACGGTCGTCAAAGTCCTCTCTTCGTTATAAACCGGAATGACCACCGAAAGACAGTGCGGATATTCTGCTGTTTGAATTTCTCTCATTATATTTGAAAACTTTTCGGGAAACCTAAAGATGTCGAAAAAGCCGCACTCGCCCGTTGCGAAAAAAAGGCTGCGGTTCATACCAGCGGCTGATAATCGGGGCGATTCGTTCGTCGTCGCCCCAAATCAGCAAAGTTTTTATTTTATCATTGTTCAGATCGAGTATTGAACGCAGCTTCGCAAATTTCTCGCTGATGTTTTCGTTCGGGTCGCATAAGTCGAAATTGCCTGCTTCCCGAAACTCGTTGACGAACTGCCGTTCCGACGCATTTTTCAGAATCGTCGGAAAAATGTAAATGCCGGTTTCATAATTATCCCAAATCCGCGTGTTTTTATTTAATCCGTAAAGCACGCCGAGACTCGGCAGTGGATTTGCTTTATAGCGGCAGCCGGTGTCGGTTAAAACAATCGAACCGAACGAATCGTCGTCCTTGATTAAAGATTGCCCCGAAAGAAATTCCGCGCCCATCTGTCCGGCATCCGCCGCGTAATTCCAAAGCACAAGCGTTTGGAAACAAATGACAAAAATCAGACAACCCGTCGCGGCGCGTTTCAGAAAGCGCGATTTTCCCGTTTGAAATAAAGGAACGAAACAAATCAGCCCGCAGAATAAAACTCGCTCGCGCAGAAAACCGCCGTGAACTTTGCCGAAATCGTCGGGCGCGAAAGTCCAAACTGCAATTGAACCGAAGGCGATCAGCAGAAACGGGAACGTGCGGCGCGATAAACAATCCCGATTTCGGCTGGCAAACAAAGTCGCGCCGGCGAGACAAACGAGAGCCGCCGAAATCCATAAAAACGGCGAAAACAGCGCGTATGAATTTGAAGTTTCGGCATAAAAAGGAATCGCTTTGCGGCTTAATAATTGAAACGGATCGGCGGCTTGCAGTTGGGCAAACCAGCTAAACGGCGACAGCGGATTAGCGAGCGAACGCCAGACCGGAGCGAGTTCGCCGCCTTCCTGCGCGGAAAAAAACTTGTATTGAATAATCAGAGGCGTAACCGGAACAAGGGCGGCAAAAGTCCAAATCAGAGCGCGTTTCAGTTGCGGCGGCGGAACGAACAAACAAAAAAGCAGCAGACTGCCGACCAGCATTCCGAAGCTGATCAGATGGCTGAAAAAAACGACGATCACCAAAACCGATAAAACCAGACTGCGAAGGAAATCGAGGTTTTCGCGCCAGCGAAAGTATAAACCGAGCGTGAACGTAAACCCGATAACGCCGATTATAAAATTGTAAAATCCCAAAAACCACATCCAGTTAAAAGCCAGAGCCGCGCCGACGA
Organism: Pyrinomonadaceae bacterium; assembly: GCA_043772175.1. Classification (GTDB taxonomy): domain Bacteria; phylum Acidobacteriota; class Blastocatellia; order Pyrinomonadales; family Pyrinomonadaceae. The sequence continues at coordinate 5,752 of JAYVGL010000087.1, forward strand.
GCAGGGAAATGTGAAAATCTTCGGCTCCGGCGACTTGCCGGCGAAGCCAGCCGACCGCCGCGACGAAAGCGGCGAACAGCATCGAAACCATCAATTTCGTCACCACCGTCGGCGAAAATAAAAGCAAAAGCAGCGCCAGCAGATAATGACCGGATAAATTCGGCAAAGGTGCGGGATTAAGGGCGTAAAACTCGGTAAAGGCGGGATTGCCTTTGAATAATTCGAGCATCAGAAAAGCGTTGTAGAGATGCGGCGAACCGTCTTGATTGAAGTATCGTTCGACCGTCCAAATCGGCAGACAGGCGAAAATAATCAAGAAAAGATAAAACCCGGTAAAGCGGATTTTCGGATTTGAAACGAAGCTCATAATCGTTCGGAGACGGACTGCTAACGCCGGTAACGGCTGACGGTGAGACTAATTATGCCAACAACCCTTCCGAATGTAAAATTTGCGCCGCCGCCGATATGACATCCGAAAACAAAAGCGGTTATAATTTCAATGCACCGATTAAATCGTTCAGCCGACGCATTTTATAGAATTCGTTCGAGTTGAAAATTTAACGCAAAAACCTTGAAGACACCGAACGCCCAACTACGCCCCGCCGACAAAGCGAAACAGATTCTCTACGTTTGGAATTATCTGGAATGGGGCGGCGTGCAAACTTATTTTCTCGGTTTGATGCGAAGCGCGTCGCCGAAATACCGGGTGAAGGCGATTCTGCCGAACGGTTCGGAAAGTAAAATTCTCCGTTACCTGGAAGCGAGCCGCGTCGAGTATGATTTTTACGAAGGACGCATAGATTTATCGGAAGCCGTCACGATTCCGCAGAAAATCAAACGGCGCGTTAACGATTTTCTGGCTAATTTATCGCTGGCGAAACATCTCTCCAGATACGATCTGAAAAACTCCGCCGTCCAGATTGATGTCGCGCCCTGGACGGGATTTTTTTTGCTCCTTTATTTGGTGTTGAAAACGAATGTTTTCGTGACGCTGCACACGGCGGTTTCCGAAACCTCTTTTTTCAGAGAAATTTTGTGGAAATTCAAACTGGCGATTCTGGGCGCGTTCAAAAATTTTCATCTGAATGCGTCGAACCGCGATGTCAAAAAAAGCGTGCGTCGTTTGGTCGGCGCGTCGCTCGACGGGCGAATGGAAGTGATTTATTCGAGCTTCAACGCCGCCGAACTCGAAACCTCGGCGAACGAGAGCCGTCCGAAACAGGAAATCGCCGAAACATATAACTTTCCCGCCGATAAAATCTGGATCGCCGCCGTCGGACAGTTTATTGAGCGCAAAGGCTGCTGGATTTTGCTCGAAGCGATTGAAATTTTGGGCAGACGGCGCGAAGATTTATTTTTCTGCTGGCTCGGAACCGCGCCGCTCGACGCGCCGACACTCGAAAAAATTCGCCGCCGCGACACGAAAAACAGTTTTCGATTTTTGCCGGCGGTGGAAATCGGCGCGCATCGGAGCGATTTGCTGACGCTCTGGCAGGCGACCGATATTTTCGTGCTGCCGAGTTTTCAGGAGGGTTTGCCGATGGCTCTGATCGAAGCGTCGGCGTTGGGAAAACCGTGCATCGCTTCAAATATCAATGCCGTCCCGGAAGCTGTCGAACATCTGGAAACCGGCATTTTAGTTGATGCCGGAGATGCCGCGCAACTCGCCCGGGCGATTGAAAGGCTGGCGGACGATGCCGAACTGCGAAAAAGATTAGGCGACAATGCGCGGAAAGCGGCGTATAAAAATTACGAAGAAAAAAACACCGGGCGACAGATGCTTCGACTGTATGAAAATAGCTTTTTAGAACCGGATAAATCAGCAAACTGAAGATAAATGAAGCGCAACAGTTTATTAAAAAGCGTGATGTTCGGGTTTCTGTCGTGGTTTCTGCCGCTCGGCTTGAATTTCGTCGCCACGCCTTTGATCGTGCGCGGTTTGGGAGTCGAGAAATTCGGCGTATATACCTTGATTTTAGGCTTCGTCAGTTACTCGTTCACCTTCAACGTCGGACGCGCCATCATCAAATACGTTTCCGAATTTCGCGCCAATAATGAAACCGAAAAAATATCCGATGTGGTCTCCGCGACGCTTCTGCTGAACCTTTTGGTCGGCGGCGCGGGAACGACGATTTTGTGTTTGTTCGCCAGATGGTTCGTCGTCAGCCTTCTGCAGGTCGAAGAAAAACTGCAAAACGAAGCGATCATCGGATTTTATTTCGCGTCCGTCATAATTTTTACGGTGATGCTCACCCAATCGTTCAGTTCGATCATCCAGGCTCTGCATCGCTTCGACGTTTATTCGTATCTGACCATCGGTTCGACTTCTCTGCTGGCGGTCGGCAACATCGTTTTGATTAAGTTTTACCCGAATATCGAAACGCTTCTGATCTGGAATTTGACGTTATCGGCAATCGGCAGTCTGCTTTTTTATATTTACGCTCGGAGGCTGCTGCCCGAATTGAAGTTGACGCTCCGGTTTCCGAGAAAAATTCTCGTGCTAATCTTAAAATACAGTCTGGCAATTGTAGCGGCGCAAATTTTGGGAAATCTGCTCCTGCTGTTCGAGCGCGGCTGGATTGCCAATAAATTCGGCGCAGAAGCCGTTACTTATTATATTATCCCTCTGAATTTGGGAATTTACATTCACGCCTTTATTTCGAGTTTAACGCTGGTGCTTTTCCCGCTCACCAGCGAAGTCAAATCGCTCGGCGACACGCGAAAACTTCAGACGATTTATACGAAGGCGACGAAAATCGTCGTTGTTCTCGCCGCTTTTTTAGCACTGACGCTGATCAACGGCAGAGTTTTTATCCTGCATCTGTGGCTCGGCGACGATTTCGTGCGAAATTCCGCCGACATTCTGGCGGTTCACGCCGTTACCTTCGGATTTTTGGCGGTCGTCATCATTTCGTTTCAAACCATCGAAGGAGCCGGTTTCCCGAACGTCAGCACTGCCGTTATTTTCGGCTGGGTTGTTTTGAGCATTCCGCTGATGATTTTGTTGACGGGAAATTACGGCGTGTGGGGCGCGGCAGCGGGGCGTTTGGCTGGGGAGGCGGTTTTTATTCCGGCGATTTTATACATCGAAAAAAAAGTTTTCGGAGCGGTTTTGTGGGAATTTTGGTTGAGAACATTGCCCGTTATCGCCTGCGCGGTGCTTTTCGCGTCTTTGGCGCAGATGTTTTTGTTGAGCCGTCTGCCGTTGTCGTGGATTAACTTATTAGCCGGAGTCGCCGCGAGCGGCGTGATTTTCGCGCTGTCGCTGCTGCTCACCGGCTTTCTAACGGGTAATGAAAAACAGTGGCTGAAAAATACTTTCAATGAAAAAGTTTTCAGGATTACATAAATCGAAAAAAAAAGACTGCCGCGCATTTTCCTCCGCGACTTCTGCGCCTCTGCGTGAAAAATTGTGCCGGAAACTGATATTTCGATAATAACCACTTTTTTCACGCAGAGGCGCAGAAGTCGCGGAGTTTTCTTTGACGCTCTCTAAAATCCGATTAGTTTAAAAAGTAAAAGAATTACGCATTCGGAGAATTGACGGTGAAAAAAATCCGAGATTTCCAACAAATAATTCGTTCGTGATAAAATCGAACGAAAGGCTCAACCCAGGACGCAGAAAAAAATCGGCGAGCAACATAAATCGTTAAAATATGAAGGTAGTCATTTTGTGCGGCGGGCAAGGCACGCGGCTTCGAGAGGAAACTAATGTCAGACCGAAACCGATGGTGGAAATCGGTTCGCACCCGATTCTCTGGCACATTATGAAAATCTACTCGCACTTCGGGTTAAACGAATTCGTACTGTGTCTCGGCTACAAAGGTCATATCATCAAAGATTATTTTATCAATTTCAAATTCCGCACTAACGACTGCACGATTGTTTTGGGCGAAAAATCGGAAGTCGAAATTCACCAAAACGAAAAGGCGGAGAATTGGACGGTAACGCTCGCCGAAACCGGCGAAAATACGCAAACCGGCGCGAGAATTCACCGCGCCGGAAAATACCTGAACGACGAAACTTTTTGTTTGACTTACGGCGACGGCTTGGGCGACGTGGACATCGAAAAGCTGTTGGCTTTTCATCGCTCGCACGGAAAAATCGGGACGGTAACGGGCGTTCGTCCGCCGGGGAGATTCGGAGAGTTGGAGATTGCGGAAAACCAAGTAACGGTTTTCGCCGAAAAGCCGCAGGTTACGCAGGGTCTGATCAACGGCGGTTTTTTCGTGTTCGAGCCGGAATTTATTGAAAGGTATCTGAGCGACGACGAAACTTTAACGCTGGAAAGTCAGCCTCTGCGGAAACTCGCCGAAGACGGCGAACTGATGGTTTTCCCGCACGAAGGCTTTTGGCAGCCGATGGATACTTTTCGTGAATGGAAAATGCTCGAATCTTTGTGGGACGGCGGCGGCGCACCCTGGAAATTCTGGAAGTAAAATATCGTGTTTCAGCTGTAAACGCGGCAATCATTAGATTAAAATCAACAGTTCAAGTAAAGTCTCAAGCGTCGGTGCGCCGACACTTGAGACTTTACAACACATTCTACAAGTGACGAAAAACAATAATAAATTTTGGAAAGACCGAACGGTTTTCGTAACCGGCGCGACGGGTTTGCTCGGCAGTTGGCTGGTGCGGGCTTTGATCGAAAAAAACGCCTCGGTCGTCGCTCTGGTACGCGATTGGGTTCCCGAATCGGAACTCGTGCAGTCGGGACAACCTTCGCAGATTAAAATCGCGCGCGGCGATTTGGCGGATCGGGATTTGTTGGAGCGCGTCATCGGCGAATACGAAATTGAGACGGTTTTTCATCTCGCCGCGCAAACTATTGTCGGCATCGCCAACCGCAATCCGATTTCGACTTTTGAGGCGAACGTGCGCGGAACCTGGAATCTGCTCGAAGCCTGCCGCCGCTCGCCGCTCGTCAAGCAAATCGTCGTCGCCTCTTCGGATAAAGCCTACGGCATCAACGAAAATCTGCCGTATTCCGAAGACACGCCGCTCAGAGGGACGCATCCCTACGATGTCAGTAAATCGTGTGCCGATCTGATCTCGCAGAGTTATTACACAAGTTTCGGTTTGCCGGTTTGCGTTACGCGCTGCGGCAATCTCTACGGCGGCGGCGATCTGAATTGGAACCGCTTGATTCCGGGGACGATTCGTTCCGCCCTGCGCGGCGAGTCGCCGATTATCAGAAGCGACGGCAGCTACATCCGCGATTATTTCTACGTCGCGGACGGGGCGGCGGCGTATCTGCACCTCGCCGAAGCGATGGCGCAAAACCCTGAAGTGGTCGGCGAAGCGTTCAATTTCAGCAACGAAATTCAAATCTCGGTTTTGGATTTAACCGCTAAAATTATGCAAATCATCGGCAGGGAAGACCTCGCGCCGACGGTTCTAGGCGAAGCCCGCAACGAAATTCCGCACCAATACTTAAACGCCGATAAAGCCCGCCGCATTCTCGAATGGGAGCCGCGCTACACTCTGGAAGAAGGATTGGGCAAAACCATCGCCTGGTATCGAAACTTTTTGAATACCGACGGTTAACCATCGAAAAATGAACGGCGCAGAAGCGAACGAGAAAATTCTGGTAACGGGCGGAACCGGCTTTTTGGGCGGCTACGTGCTGGACAGATTGGTCGCCGATAAGTTGATCGCCGGTCAATCAAGTGACGGCAGCGTGCCGCCGACGGTTTTATCACGCGCCCCATCACACGCTTTTCTCGATAAATATCAAGATAAAATCAGTCTGCTCGAAATTGATCTGCTCGATGATAAAGCCTTAGAAAAATTGTTTGAAGATTTTCAGCCGGACAGAATCATACATCTGGCGGGCAGTGCCGACAAAAGCGGCAATCGGGCGGGCGAACTGGAAAAATTAAATTACGGAGCGACGGTCAAACTTTTGGAACTCGCCTTAAAAGCGCGAGTCAAAAGAATCGTCATCACCGGAACGGCTGACGAATACGGCTCGCAAGCTGCGCCGCAGAGCGAGACGCTGCCGCCGAAACCCGCCTCCGAATACGCGCTTTCCAAAAACAGAGCCGTCCGACACGCCCTTTCGCTTTACGAAAAACATCGTCTGCCAATCGTCGTGCTGCGCCCTTTTACGATTTACGGCATCGGTCAGCCGCCCTCGATGTTCGTGGCGCAGGCGGTCGAATGCGCCGTTAAAAATCTGCCGTTCGAGATGTCGGAAGGCTTTCAAAAACGCGATCTACTTTTTGTCGAGGACTTGGCAGATGTTATGATAAAAGCACTAACGGCGGAAAATATCGAAGGCGAAATCTTTAATGCGGGCAGCGGAGAAGCGTTCGCGCTGCGCGACGTGGCGCAAAAAATCTGGAACATCGCGGGAGCCGATTTAGGACAATTGAAAATCGGAGCGCGGCACACCAATCGAAACGAACTGCACGATACGCAGGCGGACATCACCAAAGTCAGCGATGCTTTAGGTTGGAAGCCGAAAATATCACTGGACGAAGGCTTGAAAATTATCATCGAAAACGCAAAAGCGAGAGTTTAATGAAAGAAAAATTTCAGTTAGTTGACCGGGTTGAATTTATCAAAAAGATGTGTGAAGGGAAAAAAGTCCTTCATCTCGGCTGCACCAATTATCCGTTTACCGAAATCTCCATCGAAAACGATATGCTGCTTCACCACGAATTAAAAAAAGTGGCGCAGACGCTTTACGGCTTTGATTTCGACCGCTCCGGTTTGGAAATTTTAGAGAAGGCGGGCGAGACCAATCTGCATTTCGCCGATTTGGAAAATCTCGATCAAGTCGAATTAAATGAAACCTTCGATGTCATCGTCGCCGGCGAGATGATCGAACATCTCTCGAATCCGGGACTTTTTCTGCGCGGCATCAAGCGTTTTATGCACGAGAACACGGCTTTGGTGATTACGACGATCAACGCCTACAGCGGGATGCGGTTTTTCATCTACGGTCTGCGCGGCAGAGGCGGCGAACGCGAGCCGGTGCATCCCGACCACGTGGCTTATTACTCGTATAAAACTTTGAGTATGGTGATTAACCGCGAGGATTTGAAAATCAAAGAGTTTCTCTTTTACGATTTAGGACCCGAACATCGTCCGCACAGCTACTGGCTTTACAATCTGGTTAACGACATCAGCGTCAAAATTTCTCCCGCCCTGTGCGACGGCGTAATCGCCGTCTGCGGTATCGGCGGCGAATAAACTAATTTTAAAATGCAAAGAACCGGCGTTCAATCGAACATTCTACAAAACAAAGAGACGGCTTTACTTTATCCGCTGGCGTTGATCGGAGCGATACTTTTAATCGGCGGACTCGGGCTGCTTTACTTGACGGACGACACCGCCAATCCGTTCAGCGATATGTATCTGATGCCGTATGTGCTGCTGGTCGGCATTACTATCGCCGCGCCGAATGCGTATCTGATTTTCAAAGGGAAATTTCATCTTTTCCATCCGCTCTGTTTTGCGGCGTGGTCGTATTTCATCCCGGCATTTTTCGTCGGCGGACTGCTTTTAGCCAGTAATTTGTCGCAGCCTTTTTATTTAACTTTCGTTCAGGACGAAAAATACAATCTGCCGCTGACGCTCTTTTACATTGCGCTCGGCTACGGCGGTTTATCGCTCGGATTTTTTCTGCCGGGCATTAAAAAAGCCGGCGTTCAAATCAGCCGACGGCTGCCCGTCTGGGAATGGGAGGCGGACAGACTGCTTCTGCCGGGACTGCTTTTGCTGGCAATCGGCTGGCTGAACAACATTCTCGCCTTTGCGATGGGCGTTCTGGGGTATCAGAAACTCGCCGAAATCGGTAAGTATGACGGACTCGTCTTTCTCCTGACGCTGTTCTGGACGCAGGGCAGTTTTATTTTGTGGCTTTGTATTTTCAGAACCAAAAAATTTGATTTTACGCACTATTTCGTGATCGCCGTGCTGATTTCGACCGCCCTCGTCAAAGCCGCTTTTCAGGGCAATCGCGGAAGCCTGGTGGCTTTTTGTTTTATGGTCGCGGCGGCGTTCGTCTTCGCCGTCGAAAAAGTTCGCTTCAAGCATAAAGTCATCGGGGCGGTCACGGTTTTTTTCGCTTTAATTATCGGGATGATTTACGGCACGACCTTTCGCGCCATTAAACAGAGCGAAGCCCGAACGGGCGACGATGCCTATATCGGCACGATGTTCGTGACCTTCGATAAACTTTCAAATCAGGATTTGACGCAGAATTTGGGCGAGGGCTTGGCGGCAATCGTCGAACGCTTCGAGGCGGTCAGCTCCCTGGCGGTCGTCGTCTCGAATTACGAAAAACTCGCGCCGTATGAAGAGAGCTACGGTTTGAAAGACAATATCTGGAACGACAGCGCGTATTTTTTTATTCCGCGTCCGCTCTGGAAGGACAAGCCGGTCGGCTCCAGCCCGAAAGAGTATTCGGATTTGTATTTCGACTACGGGGAAAATTCTTTTATCATTACGCCGATGGGCGATCTGCTGCGTAATTTTGGACCTTACGGCATTTTTATCGGGATGCTTATTTTGGGAACAGGGCTAAATTTGATTTATCAAACGCTGATCGAAAATCAACCGTTCTCTTTCTGGCGCACGAACCTCTATTATTCAATGCTGGCGGCGGTTACCTACGAAGGCTTCTACGGGACGATTTTCCCGAATATGATTCGCTTCGGAGCGATTGCGATGGTCGGCGTATTTGTCATCAAATTCATCTACAAACAGGCGGGAAATACGAAACGCCGGTAATCAACAATTCAGACAAATGGAAAAAGTAGTTTTCACCAACGGTTGTTTCGACATCATTCATCCGGGACATATTGATTTGCTGAGACGCGCCCGCGCACTGGGAACGAAGCTCGTCGTCGGCATCAACAGCGACGCATCGGTCAGGCGCATCAAGGGCGAGCCGCGACCTTTCATCAGGCAGGCGGAACGCGCCGCGATTCTGGAAGGCTTGCGAGCGGTGGACGAAGTTGTCATTTACGACGCGCCGACACCGGAAGAAATCATCGAACGGCTGAAGCCCGACGTGCTGGTCAAAGGCGGCGATTGGGAAGTTGACGAAATCGTCGGCGCGGATTTCGTGCGGAGTTACGGCGGCGAAGTGCATTCGCTGGCTTTGCTGAAAGGGTTTTCTTCGAGTGCCGTCGTCGAAAAGATTCAAAACGCCGCAGAGTCGCCGGAAACGACATCGCCCGAAAATGAAGCGGCGAGCCTGACGGTGAAATCCTTGGAAGCGCATTTGGCAGTCGGCAGGCGTTTGCTCGCTTCGGAAATCGAAAACATCGAGCGGTGCGCCGAATATATTTTTGCGACGCTCGAAGCGGGCGGCAAAATTTTAATCTGCGGCAACGGCGGCAGCGCGGCGGACGCGCAGCACCTCGCCGCCGAATTCGTCGGACGTTTTGAAACGGAGAGAAAAGCTCTGCCCGCGATTGCCCTGACGACCGACACTTCGGCTTTGACGGCTCTGGCGAACGATTATAATTTCGAGCGCGTTTTTTCCAGACAAGTCGAAGCCCTCGCCCGCGAAGGCGATTTGCTGATCGCCATCAGCACGAGCGGAACTTCGCCGAACGTCGTACAGGCGGTGTTAGCGGCGCGGCGAATCGGCTGCCGGACGCTCGGAATGACCGGCGCAAAAGGGAAAAAACTCGCTTCACTCTGCGACGAATGCGTTCTGATTCCGGCGGAGCGCACCGCCCGCATACAGGAAGCGCACATCACGATCATCCACATCTGGTGCGAAATCATAGACGCGAAACTCGCCGGGAAAACTCTATTTCAATGACGGTTTTAGAAAAAAAATATACGGATAAGTTTTCCGGTCTGAATGTTTTAATCGTCGGCGACGTGATGCTCGACCGATACTGGTGGGGCAGCGTCAATCGCATCTCGCCCGAAGCTCCGGTTCCGGTCGTCAATCTGAACGACACGAGTCTGGCGGCGGGCGGGGCGGCGAACGTCGCCGCCAACGTCGCCGGTTTGGGCGCAACTCCGTATCTGATCGGCGTAATCGGCGAAGACGCGGAAGCCGATCTGTTTCCGCCGGTGCTGGCGAAAAACAAAATCAACGCCGAACATCTCGTCAGAATAGCGCAGCGCGGAACCACCGTTAAGACCCGCGTCGTCGCCCACAGCCAGCAAATCGTCCGCGTTGACCAGGAAACCAAAGCCGCTCTGACCGTCCCGGAAGAAAATTTGATTTGGAATAAAATCACGGATTTGTTTGACGGTATTCAAATCGTCATCGTTTCCGATTACGGCAAAGGCGTAATCACTGAAAACATAATATCGCGTCTGATAACAAAAGCGAAGAGTCAAGGTAAGCTGGTGATTGTAGACCCGAAAGGAAAAAACTATCAAAAATATCAGGGGGCGACGATGCTGACTCCGAACCGCTTTGAAGTGACGGAGGCGATGCAGTTGGAAGATTACGAGCAGGCGGCGATTGAGACAGCCGGTGAAAAAATGATCGCCGAATTTGATTTAACGGCGATGCTGATTACGCAGGGCGAAGCGGGAATGACCTTGTTTGAAAAAGAAAACCGCCCGACGCACCTGCCGGTCACGGCGCGTAAAGTCTATGATGTAACCGGCGCGGGCGACACGGTGATCGCGTGCCTGGCGACCGCCGTCGGAGCCGGAGCGAGTTTTTTAGAAGCGGCAAAATTCGCCAACATCGCCGCCGGCTTGGTCGTCGAACAAGTCGGCACCACGGCGATAACATCCGAGATGTTAAAGAACGTCCATTCAACCTAGAAACCGGAACAAAAATGCGTTCATAGTTCCGGCAACGTATTTGGAAATTCTCAAAACAGAGATCAGCATTTGAATTCTTCCGCCGACGGCTAAACAGAAATCAGATGCGTCGGCACTTCGGACCTGACATTTAAACTCTTCATAAATTTCCTCAAACTTTTCCAAACCGCCTCGACGGAAATTCCCCGCATACACGGATGATTCGGTATCGGGCAGACAGCGGCGCGACAGCCCGCGCATTCGACCGGATGGTATATGATCGCGTGTCCGTCGCCCAAAGGAAACCAGTGTCCGGGATTATCGCGTCCGTGAAATAAAGCAAAACAGCGCGTTCCCACCACGGCGGCGAGATGCGTCGAGCCGGTGTCCAACCCGATGTGAAAATCGCAGGCGGCGAGCAGTGCGCCGGATTCGCGCACGGAAAATTGACCGGCGGCGTTGATGCCCGCGCCCCACGCCGCGATCATTTTTTCGGCGGTTTGCTGCTCGGCTCTGCCGCCGGTAATCAGCAGTTCGCAATCGCCTCCGGCGAGCAGCCGCCGCCCGATCTCGATAAAATTTTCGTCCGACCAGGCGTTCGCCGGAGTTTTGCAGCCGGGAGCGATGGAAATCAGACGCGCCGAAGGATTTGTGCGGCGCACCGCCAGCCAATTTTTTATTTTCTCGTTCTCCGCCGCCGAAAAAGTCAGAAACGGTCGCCGGAAATCTTCCGGCAAAGATTCCACGCCGTCCGTTTCGAGACGGGCGAGTTTGCGGGCGGCTTCGCTTTTCGTCATCGAAGGCACACCGTCTGCTGCGCGCGGATAAAGTTCGGCGGGCGAAAATGCGTGAAAGCCGTAAAGCCGGGAGATGCCGCAGGCGCGAAAAAACAGACGGTCGCGGGCGACCGAACGCGCCGGACGTTCGCTGATCACGAGATAAACCGCCGCCTGAAATTTGTGCCGCCGCAGAAGACGGCGCAGGCGGAAAAAATCAAGAAACTTATTGATGCCTCCGGGCTGGCTGACGTATTCGAGCGAACCGTCAATCAAATCGTCTGGAATCACCTCCGAAGCGCGGACGATATTTTCGCCCGCCGGAACATTTTGCAGGAGAACCAGACCGGCATCGGCGAAATGGCGACGGACGGCACGCAAAGCCGGAATCGCCACCAAAGTATCGCCCAGAGACCCGAACAAATAAACGAGAACTTTCGGTTTTAAATCTGAGGAAGTCGAAATGTTTTTCTGCATAGCGTCGAAATCGTTGATTGTAATAAATTGTATTTTGAAGTTCAAACCGCGACTCCCGGAGAGTTTTCCAAAAGCGTCTGATTCGGAAAGCGGGTTTTCTGCGGCAACTTTTTATTTGCTATAATCGAACTTCTCGATTTAAGAGGAGTGACGACCGCTCGACAGAATCGGAAAAAAAGCGAAAAAAAAGCGAAAAAATCGAAACGCGCTCAAGTCGAAAGAATAAACGCCAAACACGCTATGTCGGAAACGAGAGATTCAGCGAGAAAGCCCGTCATATTGATGATCTGCAATTATTACCTGCCGGGTTACAAAGGCGGCGGCGGTTTGCGCTCGCTCGCGCACACCGTCGAACGCTTCGGCGACCGTTTCGATTTTCGCATTATCACCCGCGATTCCGACAGCGACGGGACGGTTTATACGAATATCAAAGCGAATGACTGGAACGAAATCAAGAAAGCGCAAGTCTATTATTTATCAAAAGATAATGTCGGTATCTCGAAACTGCGTGAAGTAATTTCAGAAGTCGAACCGGATTTGATCTACCTGAACAGCGTCTTCTCGACTCTAACCGTTTTTTATTTGGTTTTGCGAAAGTTAAAGCGGATTCCGGCATATAAAACCGTGCTGGCTCCCGAAGGCGAGTTATCGGACGGGGCTTTAAAGTTAAAATCTTACAAGAAGAAGCCTTACGCGGCACTAGCGAAAAGCGCGGGTTTATACCGGGATTTGATCTGGAAAACGACCGCCGAACCAGAGTCGGAGGAAACGAAAAGATTCAAAGGGCGCGGCGGAGAAATATACATCGCCCCGAATCTGCCTTCGCTCCGTCTAGTCAAAGATTATCGAAGCGAATTGAAGCCCCCGAAAACAAAGGGCGCGGCGAAGTTGATTTTCCTTTCGCGCTACGTGAAAAAAAAGAATTTCAAATGGCTCGTCGAAAACTTGAAAGGGGTGAAAGGGAATTTGACGATTGACGTTTACGGTCCGCTCGAAGACGCTCCGTATTGGGAGGCGACGAAAAAACTGTTTGCCGAACTCCCTGCCAACATCGAGATCGAATATCGAGGGCTTTTGGAATACGAGAAAGTTTTCGGCAAACTCGCCGAATATCATTTTTTTATACTGCCGACGCTCGGCGAGAATTTCGGTCACGTTTTTATCGAAGCACTAGCCGCGGGCTGTCCTCTGCTGACCAGCGACCGAACGCCCTGGCGCGATTTGGAAAAGAAAAACATCGGTTGGGATTTACCGCTCGAAAAACCGGCGCAATGGATTGAGAAACTAAATTATTGCATCGGTTTAGACCAAAAAAGTTATAGTGATTTATCAAACAGTGCGAGAAGCTATGCAGTCGAGTGGTTGAGCAGTCCGAAAATCGAAGAAGATACTTTAAGAGTTTTGGAAAAAAGCGTTGGCAGTAGATGAAGTTTCAAAGCGTATCCGTTGATAAAAAGCAGTTTACGCAACTCAAAACAGCTTTCGAGGTCGGCGCGCCGACACTTCGGAAAACACTCGAACTATGAAAATACTGGTGATCGGCGGCGGCGGAATGCTCGGACATAAATTAGTGCAGGTTTGGCGCAATGTTTTCGATGTCCGCACGACCGTCCGAGGGAAATACGCCGACCTCGAAAAATATAAAATTTACGAACTCGGCAGAGTCTATGAATCAATTGATGTCGCAGACATCGCGGCAATCGAGAAGATCGTCGGCGAATTTCGTCCCGCCGTCATCGTCAACGCGGTCGGCATCATCAAACAACTGCCGTCGGCGCAAAACGTCATCGAGATGCTGCGGATCAATTCGATTTTTCCGCACCAGTTGGCGGAATTGGCGGGCAAATACGAAGCGCGTTTGATCACCGTCGGGACGGACTGCGTGTTTGACGGCGCAAAAGGAAATTACACCGAGGAAGACACGCCGAACGCGACGGATTTATACGGGAAAAGCAAAAATCTGGGCGAAGTGGCGGCGGTCGGATGTCTGACGCTGCGGACTTCGATCATCGGGCGCGAACTGCACTCGGCGCACAGCTTGGTCGAATGGTTTCTGAGCAACGAAGGGCGCACGGTCAGGGGCTACGCCAACGCGATTTACACGGGATTTCCGACCGTGATTTTCGCCGAAATTTTAACCGACGTAATTTTGAATCATCCGCAGATGCACGGTTTGTACCAGGTTTCGAGCGCACCGATTGACAAATACGAACTGCTCGAACTGATCCGCGATGCTTACGGGGCAAAAATTGAAATCGAGCGTTTCGAGGATTTCGTAATTGACCGCAGTTTGAATTCGGAGAAATTTCGCGCCGCCGCCGGTTTCCAGCCGCTCGACTGGCAGGAAATGATCGAACGAATGGCAGCCGACGACGAAATTTACCGCCGCTGAGTTTCCACAAGTAAAGAATTTCGGCGAAAAAGAACAAAAGGGTGAAAACAAAAATTACAAAAATAGAAATATGAAAATAATGACGATCTTCGGGACGCGCCCGGAAATTATACGCCTGAGTCCGACCTTGAAAATTCTCGATCAATACAGCGAGCATTTCACCGTTCACACGGGACAGAATTACCACGAAAGTTTGAGCGATATTTTTATCAGGGATTTGGAAGTGCGCCCGCCGGACGTGCATCTCGGCATCAAGTCGAAAAGTTTCGGCGACCAAGCCGGACAGATTATCGCCCGCACGGACGAGATTCTGGAACGCTATAAACCGGACAAGGTTCTGATTCTCGGCGACACGAACAGCGCATTGTCGGCGATTTCGGCGGCGCGGCGCGGCATTCCGGTTTTCCATATGGAAGCCGGCAACCGATGCTTCGACAACCGCGTCCCGGAGGAAATCAACAGGCGCATCATAGACCATTCCAGCACGATCCTTTTGCCATACACCGAACGGAGTAAAGAGAATCTCGTGCGGGAAGGCATCGAACGCGAACGGATTTACGTAACGGGCAACCCGATCAAGGAGGTTCTCGATTTATTCGCGGAGAAAATCAACGCCAGCGATGCTCTGAAAAAGTTCGGAGTCAATGAATTCGATTATTTTCTGGCGACACTGCATCGTTCGGAGAATGTTGACCGACCGGAGCGTTTAAAACGAATTTTAGACGGTTTTGAACGAATCGCCGAAAAATTCGCCAAACCGCTGCTGGTCAGCGTGCATCCGCGCACCGCCGAGAAATTAGGTAAATTCAATCTGAAAACCGTCTCGACGAATATCAAACTGCTGGAGCCGCTCGGTTTTTTCGACTTCGTAAAATTGGAGAAAAACGCGCTCGCGGTTTTAACCGACAGCGGCACGGTGCAGGAGGAATGTGCGATTTTCGGCGTTCCGAATGTTACGCTGAGAGACGTTACCGAACGAGCGGAAACCATCGAGTGCGGGAGCAATATCCTGAGCGGAGCCGACACCGAAGCGATTCTGCGGTCGGTCGAGATGGCGATTTCGCAGCCGGTCAACTGGACTGCCCCGAAAGAATATCTGGTCGAGAACGTGGCGCACGTCGTCAGTAAAATCATTCTCGGTTACACGAGCGTCAGAGCGCATCGGGAAACGATTTAATGGTGAATCGTTCCCCGGAGCGCACCCTCGTAAACGATTAAAAGAAGAATCCGTAAACGATTTCCCGATTTCTTTGATCGGATGGACATCAACCAATTCAATGGCGAGCGATACTCAATCCGCTGAATCCAAATCGAAAACTCTCTGGGTCGTCAGCGAACTCTATTACCCGGAAGAAACTTCGACCGGCTATTATCTGACGAAAATCGCCGAAGGTTTGGCGAACGATTCTCAGGTGAAAGTTTTGTGCGGGCAGCCGAATTATTCGGGGCGCGGCATTCGTTCGCCGAAAAACGAGACGCACCGGGGCGTGGAGATTTTCCGCGCCTGGGGAACGACGCTCGACAAAAACGTCATCCCGTTTCGCCTTTTGAATATGCTGACGCTCGGACTTTCGATATTTTTCAAGGCACTCTTCAAATTCAAGAAGGGCGAAAAAATTTTGGTCGTGACGACTCCGCCGATTCTGCCGTTTATCATCGCCGCCGCCGCGCGTCTGCGCGGAGCGCGGTATGTGCTTCTGATTCACGACAATTACCCGGAGATCCTGATCGCCGTCGGCAAAGCCGAAGAAAATTCGAGACTCGTCAGAATCTTAAATGCACTCAACCGGAGGCTTTACCGGAAAGCCTCTAAAATCATCGTCGTCGGACGCGATATGCGCGAGCTTCTGGAAGAAAAGACCGCCGGAATGAACGTGCCGCTCGAATACATTCCGAACTGGGCGGAACTCGAACAGGTTTCTCCGGCTCCGAGGCAGTCAAACGAATTGCTGCGCGAACTCGGTCTGCTCGATAAATTCGTGTTTTTATACGCCGGCAATATGGGACATCCGAACGATCTGGAAAGCCTGGTCGCCTGCGCCTCTCTTTTGGCAAAGCCGTCCGACGTGCATTTTATCTTTCTCGGCGCGGGAGCCAAAAGAAAATGGCTGGAAAAAGAAGTCAGAGACAATAAATTCGGCAACATCACACTGCTCGCGCCGCGCCCGCGCCGCGAGCAGAACATTTTTCTCAATGCCTGCGATGTCGCCGTCGTCTCGCTCGTCAGTAAAATGAAAGGCGTTTCGATGCCGAGTCGAACTTATAACATTTTAGCCGTCGGCAAGCCTATTCTGGCATTGTGCGAAACCGATTCCGAAGTCGCCCGGGTCGTCGTCGAAGACGAAGTGGGCTGGGTGGCGGCTCCCGACGCGCCGCAGGAACTGGCGCGGGTGATTGATAAAATCAGGGAACAGAAAGCCGCTCTGCCCTCGATGGAAAAAAGAGCGCGGGATTCAGCCGTCGAAAAATACTCTCTGGAAACTGCCGTCCGACATTATCGAAAAGCACTGTTGTAAAGTAATGAGTGCGTCTGATAACGAGCTTCAGATGGAGAATGTAGAAAGTAGTAAAGTAAAAAGTTAAGTTCTTGATTTATGAAAGTTTTAGTGACCGGAGCGAACGGCTTTCTCGGCAGGGCGATTGTCGCGGAATTAATCGCCGAAAACTTTGAAGTCGAGATTCTGATAAACCGGGCGGCTGATTCTGAAAAGCGCGGAAACCGTTCGGGTGTCGGCAAAATCTGGCGGGCGGATATTCGCAAGCCGGAGCAGATGACGGATTTGAGGATGGAGGGCAAAGCCGATATTATTATCCATTCGGCGGGACTGGCGCATCAGTTTAAAACCCGCCCCGCCGCCGACTTTTGGGAAGTCAATGTCGGCGGAACCAAAAACGTCTGCGAAGCCGCCGCGTCTATGAAAGCCAGACATCTTATTTTAATCAGCTCGGTCGCCGTTTACGGCAGTGCCGAAGACTTGGCGGGGAAAAAATCGGCAGCCGAACGGCGCGTCGGCATCAGCGAAGATGCCGTGTGCGAGCCGCGCGAAATATACGCGCAGAGTAAACTGAAATCCGAGCAGACGGCGCGGGAAATCTGCGAAAAAAACGGGATTCGCCTGACGATTCTGCGCCCCGCCACTATCATCGGCGAAGGAGATATGGGCAATCTGCGGCGTTTGATCGAGGCGATAGACCGAAAACGATTCGTCTGGATCGGCAGGGGCGAAAATCTTAAAAGTCTAATTTATAAAGGCGATGTCGCCGCCGCCTGCCGGATGCTGGCGGCGAGTGATTCGACGGAAAAGAAGTCGGAGGTTTTTAACCTTACGGCAGCCCCGATTAAAATGCGCGAAATCGTTTCGGAGATCGAGCGGCGTTTGGACAGAAAAGTTCCGCCGATTGCATTTTCGCCCTCATTCTTAAATTTGGTGTTCGCTCTGAACCGCAAAACCTTCGGCATCGAAAAAGTTGAAAAGCTGTCGAGGACCGTAGATAAATGGCTGTCCGACGACGTATTTTCCGGCGAAAAACTAAGAGCCGCGTATCAATACCGGACAAAAACCGCTATCGTTGAAGCGTTGGAAAGAGAGACGGCGGATTACAAACGAACCGGATGAAGGAAACGATCATTTACGCGGCGATTTTTCTGCTGACCTTCATTGGCGTATGGTTTTTTCGCCGATGGAGTCGGCGGCGGCAACTCCTCGACGTGCCGAACGAAAGAAGCTCGCACACCGTCCCGACTCCGCGCGGCGGCGGTTCGGTGATCGTCGTCGTCTGTCTGGCGGCATATACGGTTTCGGAGATTTTTTCGGGCGGTAACTTCCGATGGAGTTATCTGCTCGGAGCGGCGGCGGTCGCTTTGATCAGTTGGCTGGACGACATCTATACGATTTCCTCGGTCTGGCGTTTCGTGGTTCACAGTGCGACGGCACTGCTCGTGATCGTTTCTCTCGGCTCTTTCGACGAGATATACGTGCCGTTCGCGCAAAACATCAAAATCGGGTTTGCGGGAACGATGCTGACTTTTTTGTGGATCGTCTGGCTGACCAACGCCTACAATTTTATGGACGGCATTGACGGCATCGCCGGTTTGCAAGCCGTGACCGCCGGACTCGGCTGGCTGCTCTGCGGCGCGGCGGCGGGCGGTTCGTCCGCCGGTTTCTACGGCGGAATCATCGCGGCTTCGAGTTTCGGGTTTCTCATCCAGAACTGGCAGCCGGCGAAGATTTTTATGGGCGATGTCGGCAGTGCCTTTTTGGGTTATAGTTTTGCCGTACTGCCGCTGCTGGCGAAAAGCGAAAACGGAATGGACGCGTCCGTGCTGCCGCTTCTGCCGGCACTGGCGGTCGGTCTGGTCTGGCTTTTCGTCTTCGATACGCTCTGGACTTTCGCCGGGAGGCTTTTGAAAGGCGAAAAGATTTGGCAGGCGCACCGCAGTCATCTCTATCAGAAAATGGTGATCGGCGGTTTCTCACATCGTTCGGTGAGCGGCTTCTACGGAGTTCTCGCGCTTTTGAATGCCGGTATTCTGGCGGCATTGCTGATGTCTCCGGCAATCCGCGAAAGAGGCGCGGAGATTTTAATTTTACTACTCGGTCTGGAGTCGGCCGGGTTAATTTTCGGCGGGACGCTCGCCGCCAGGTTGACAACTTTCAAACGGAAGACTTTCTAATCATCGAATGAAAACACAATTGACGCGCCGAGAATTTTTGACCGGAGGGCAAATCAGATTTCAGAAATACGGCGTAAAAATCGGCATTCGGGCGGAAAAGCCGATGCACTTGAGAAGAGTCGCCGCCGAACTGGAGAAAATTTTCTCCGGCAGTCTCGAAACGGTTGACGAGAGCGAAATTACGTACGACTTTCAAATTAAGTCCGAACCGGCGGGGCAGAGGAAATTCGCGCTTTACCTGAACGACGAAAAAATTTTCGAGGCGGCGGACTCGGAAGCTTTTTTCAGTCTTCTGGAGAGCCGGGTCAGAATAACGGTTGCCGAGTTCGCGTGCGGGAAGGTTTTTCTGCACGCCGGAGTCGTCGGCTGGAAAGGGCGGGCGATTATTATTCCGGCGTTGAGCTTTTCGGGAAAATCGGCACTGGTGGCGGAACTGGTCAAGCGCGGTGCGGAATACTATTCGGATGAATACGCGGTTTTGGATGTTCGAGCCGCCGTCGAACCGTTTCCGAAATGGCTCTCGCTGCGGGGCATCATTGATCCGTGGACGCAGTTGGACTGCCCGGTCGAATCAATCGGCGGAAAACGCGGAACCGATACCATTCCGGTCGGAATGATTCTCTTCGCCCGCTTCGACGAAAACAAAATCAATCCGAAAAAGTGGCAGCCGAAAAAATTGACTGCCGGGGAAGGCGCGATGGAACTTCTGCCGCACACGCTGCCGATCAGAAATAATCCGAAATTTGTTTTAGAAGTCTTGAATAAACTTTTGAACCGTGCCATAATCGTCAAAACCGTGAGGGGTGAAGCCGATGTATTCGCCGAAACTCTTTTAGGTTATTTCGATTCGCAGACGAGAAATATAAATAAATTGCAAGATTGAATAATTATCCAATCGAAAACTTTTTAAGAGGAGAAACACAAAAACGTATGAATAATCCGCAAAAACCGACCGCCCGCCAAGCCGGACTGGTCATCCAGGAAATGCCGGAAGAAGTTTTGGTATTTGATTTGGAGACGAACAAAGCTCACTGTTTAAATGAAACGGCAGCTTTCGTATGGAAATCCTGCGACGGCTCGCGTTCCGCCGCGCAAATCGCCGAGTTATTCGGCAGGGAATCGGGCAAAAACGTCGAGGAAGAGATGATCTGGCTGGCGATTGACCAATTGAGCGAGAATAATCTCTTGGAACAAAAAATCAGAGCTGATTTTAAAAATCAGACGCGCCGTGAGGTCATCAAAAAAATCGGTCTGGCAGCAGTGATCGCCCTGCCGCTGGTGTCGTCCCTGGTTGCGCCGACAGCGGCTCGTGCGGTTGCCTGTTCGGGAGTCGTGGCGAGCTGCACTAACGGTGGTGTTACCTGCAATGACGGAACGCCGTGCAGCAGTTGTACGACTTCGCCGGCAAATCCGGTTTGCCGATGCAGTTCGGGAGTTTGTACCTCTTCGCCGACTCGCGGCGGAACCGGTCGGCTCTAATCAAAACTGCCGAATCAAGTGATAACGAACGATAATCGTTGGCGAATGCTTCAGTCAAGCGTTTCGGAGAAACGCTTGACTGAAGCATTCGGTTTTTTGCGTCGAAATAACATCGAGCCGATTCTGATTAAAGGGTGGGCGGCGGCGCGTTATTACCCGCAGCCCTTTGAACGCAGTTTCAGCGATATTGACTTGATGGTCGCCGCCGCGCAGTATCAAAATGCTCTCAAAATTCTTCAAGATTACCGTGACCCAATAGATTTGCATCGGGAAGCGAAGACTTTAGATACGCGGTCGTTCGCCGAACATTTTGCCGGTTCCGAATTGGTCAGATGCGGGCAGACCGCTATTCGCGTGTTGTGCAGGGAAGATCATCTGCGCGTTTTGTGCGTCCACTGGCTGACGGACGGCGGCGCGAAAAAAGATAAGTTGTGGGACATCTATTATGCGGTTAAAAACCGTCCGGCGAATTTCGATTGGGAAAAATGCCTGGGGGTCGTCAGTCGAAAACGCCGCCGGTGGATTCTCTGCACCATCGGCTTGGCGCACAGATACCTCGGACTCGACATTTCCGATTTGAGTTTTGCCGAAGAGTGCGAAAACATTCCGGTCTGGGTGATCAAAACGATTGAGAAAGAGTGGGAGATTCAAATACCGCTGCTGCCGCTTCACCAGCATTTGAATCATAGAAGGGAATTTTGGAGACAAGTAAAAAAAAGATTTCCTCCGAATGCCGTTCAGGCAACGATTAACGGGGAAGGCAGCTTCGATGATAAATCGCGCCTATACTATCAGCTAACCGACTTTTTTCGCCGCCTTCTACCGTCTGCGAAACGAATTTTCAGAAGCCGCTGATTCGCCTGATTAAAATTCGTCCTACTCAAAACGTATTCAAAAACGCAAACCAGCATTATTATAACGAAATGGCAGTGAACCGGAGTCTAACTTTAGCACTGGAAACGGCGGTCGGCGGCGGCAGTCTCTCGATCCTGGACGGTTTCACGGAAGTAGATTTTTGGGTTGGCAACAGGGCAATCTTTAAGGCGGAGGACGTTCTGGAAAATATCGAAAATTTATTGGACAAAAACCGTCTGCGGCGCAGCGATCTCCGTTTGCTGGCGACGGCTTCCGAACCGGGCAGTGCAACAGGGTTGAAGATCGGCACGGCGACGGCGTTGGGCTTGGCGAAAGCCCTCGGAATTCAGACGAAATCTTTTTCGCTGTTCCGCGCCATCGAAACTCAAATCTCCTTCGCCGAAAACGGTGAGACGGTGCTGGCTCTGCCCGGCGGCAGGAGTAACATTCTCCAACGAATTTACACGCGGCGAGTTGTAGAGACGAACGTCTCTCTGATTTCTAAGGACGCTTTCGATGAGTATTGTCAAAGAGTTGAAGTCAGGAAGGTTTTCGCGCACCAAGATATTATTACGGAATCTGTTGCTCTGTTCGCCGACAAATTTACAAACCTCGGCGGCAATATGGCAAAGTTTATCGGTCTCGACATTGCGCGTCTGATAACGATTTAATGGTTTTACATATTTTTATGTGC
>JAYVGL010000088.1:0-17348 GCA_043772175.1 Pyrinomonadaceae bacterium
TGTGAAGGATTGCTCGAAACGAGCGAAGCCAAGATTCGGATTTGCGCGATTCGGCTAATTCTGCGGAGAATTGCTTAACTGCAAACAGGTTCTATAGAATACGATGCCCGATCACTGCCGTAAAGACGAACAAAAGTTCAGAATTCAGCCTTTACGCAGCTTTCCTTGATCGTTGACAAAACCGCTTAAAGACGGAACTCCGAACTTTTTCAAATTGAATTGCGGCAACCGTTTGACGGCGTTTCATAATCCAAAGGCATTGCGCTGACAGAGCCGGACGACGCGATTAAACTTTTTAATCTGCCGTGCGTTTAACTCTTATAACCGTTCGGGTTTGAATAATTCGCAACATCTATCTAAACTTTCAAATTATGGCAAAAAAAGATTCATCAACCGCCGCCGCTGCCGAAAAGTATTCGGTCAAATGCCGTTATTGCGGGCAGAAAAACTCCGTCCGCGATGATTATAAAAACAATGAAGCCGTCTGCGGACGCTGCCGCCTGCCGCTGTCGAACGAACCGCATAAAAAGTTTGCCGATTTGAGCAAACACGAATATATTCATCCGGCGGACAGTAAGGCTCTTGCGGCTTTGAAGGCGATTCCGGGAATTGATACGGGATTGAAAAAACTGCTTGCCGTCACGGGCGAATCGGCGATTCGCGTAACTTTTATGGCGAGTGCCATCAAGGTTACGCCAAAGCAATGTCCCGATTTATACGCCAAACTGCAAGTCGCCTGCACGACGCTCGGCGTTGATATGCCGGAGCTTTACGTTCAGCAGAATCCGATTGTCAACGCTTTTACCGGCGGTGTCGAAAAACCGATTATCGTGCTTCATTCGGGGTTGATCGAACGTCTGAATGACGAAGAAACCCTTGCCGTTATCGCGCACGAAGTCGGACATATTCACGCGGAACACGTTTTGTATTTAACGGCGGCGCGTCTGATGGAAGCGTTAGCCAACGTCTCGGTCGCGCGACTTTTGCCGGGCAGCGACATCATCAACTTTTTAGTCTCCGCCGGAATCAGTAGCGCGTTGCTCGCGTGGGCGCGACGCGCCGAATTGTCGTGCGACCGCGCCGCTTTGCTCGTGACGCAGGACCCGCACGTTATCGGCAGAACGATGATGAAACTCGGCGGCGGCACATTCGCGTCGAAGATTGATTACGATCAATTTCTCGAACAAGCCCGTGAGTTTCAAAGAAATTACGACGAAAAGAAACTCGATAGATTCTGGGCGGATATGCTTAACGCCGGTCTGTCGCACCCGTTTCCCGTCTGGCGAGTGTCTGAAATCCTGAAATGGGTCGAAGGCGGCGAATACGCCGGAGTGATGAAACAGCAGTAGTTTTTTTTGCCACAGAGGACACGGAGTTCACAGAGAAAGCAATATTAAAAAGTTTTACTCTGTGAACTCCGTGTTCTCTGTGGCTAATGATTCAAAAATGAAAGCAGTTTACATCAAAGAATTCGGCGGTGCAGAGAATCTGGAAATCCGCGAAGTCGAAAATCCCGCCGCACCGGACGCGCACGAAGTTCTCGTCAATGTCAAAACATCGGCACTGAATCGCGCCGACATTCTACAGCGCGAAGGGTTCTATCCCGCGCCGAAAGGTTTCCCGGAGCGCATTCTAGGTTTGGAGTTCGCGGGCGAAGTCGCGGAAATCGGCGAAGGCGTAACCGAATATAAAATCGGCGATAAAGTTTTCGGCATCACGGCAGGCGGCGCACAAGCCGAATATCTGTTGACAGAAGCAAGTCTTTTAGCGAAGATTCCCGACAATCTATCTTTCGTCGAAGCCGCCAGCATTCCCGAAGCCTTCATCACCGCACACGACGCGATTTTCACCAACGGCAATCTCCAAAACAACGAAACACTTTTGATTCACGCCGTCGGTTCGGGTGTCGGACTCGCCGCGCTGCAATTGGCGAAGGCGCGGGATATTATTACTTTCGGAACTTCGCGGACAGCTGATAAACTTGAAAAATGTGAAGAGTTCGGTTTGGATTTCGCCATCGTTACGGACACTGAGGAGGTCAACTCAAACCCGAAACATTTCGCCGAACTCGTGGGAGAAATGCACGATGACGGCGGCGTTGACGTGATTCTGGATTTGGTCGGCGCAAAGTATTTCGCGGCGAATTTGGAAAGTCTCAATCAAAAAGGTCGTCTGATTTTAGTCGGTTTGACGAGCGGCAGAACGGCGGAATTCAATCTGGGAATGGCTTTATCGAAACGCCTGAAAATCATTGGGACGGTTCTGCGTTCACGTTCAACGACGGAAAAAGCCGAAGCGACGCGGAAATTCATCGAAGAAGTTTTACCTCTAATTGCGGCGGGGAAAGTTAAACCGAATCTCGATGAAGTTTACCGCTTCGAGGAAATCAGAGAAGCACATCAATATCTCGAATCAAACGCCAGTTTCGGCAAGATTGTTTTAGAATTTTGAGAGCGTTTCAGCTTTCGATTCTTTTCGCCGCCTCATCGGTGATGATGCATAATCCCGAAACTTTCAGTGCGGCGAGTTCGCGCAATTTCACTTCGGCTTGCTCGTAAGTCAGATTGCCTGCCTCGCATTTTTCAAACGAAACGACCGACCAGCACAGCGCGGCGAGTTCGCTCAAAAACATTTCCGCCGCCGCCTCTTTGTCCTGCAAATCGTCCGATTCTTCCCGACTTCTTTCTTTGATTGTCATCTCTGTCATAATTGTCGCATATTTTCAACGCGCCCGAATAGCCGCTATAAAATCTTTCACTTGATAAAGACTATTAAAACCATTGAGTTTTCAGTATTTTGCCCGTGCGAGTTTTCAAAATGAATGACCATTCAGTATAATTCGCTGTATGAATCCGAGTGAAACTATTTTTATAACGGGCTTTCCCGGCTTTATCGCCGAGCGTCTGGTCAAGCGTCTGGCAAATCGAAATGTAAAGTTTTATCTGCTCGTGCAGACGAACTTCGTCGAAAAAGCCGCCCGCGACATTGAAAGATTCGCTGCGGAAACCGCCGTGCCGAAAGAAAATTTTGTTATCGTCGAGGGCGATATTACGCGGGAAAATCTCGGCATCGGCGAGAAAGATTTGGAAATTATCAGCGCGGACACGACCGAAGCTTTCCATCTCGCCGCCGTCTACGATTTGGGTGTCGAGAAAAACTTGGCTTTTCGCGTGAACGTCGAAGGGACGAAAAACGTCAACGAGTTCGTTATAAATCTACCGAATCTGCGTCGTTATAACTACATTTCAACCTGTTACGTCGCCGGAGCGCGAACGGGCGAGATTTTGGAAGCCGAACTCAAACACGACGCGCCGTTTCGCAATTTTTACGAGGAAACGAAATATCTGGCGGAAGTCGAAGTCGAAAAACTAAAAGGAAAAATCCCGACGACGATTTACCGTCCGTCGGTCGTCGTCGGCGATTCGACAACGGGCGAAACGGCGAAATATGACGGGATTTATTATCTGATAAATTATCTGAAGATTTTCCCGCACCTGTTTCGCTTCATTAACGTCGGCAACAAAAACGTCAAACTCAATCTTGTGCCGGTTGATTTCATCGTCGAGGGAATCGCCGCGTTGAGCAAAGATGAAAAAGCCGTCGGCGCAACCGTCGCGCTGGCTGACCCGAATCCGCTGACGACCGCCGAAATCTTCGACGCAATTGCCGAAACGCTCATCGGCAAAAAATCCGTTATCATCCCGCCGCCGCGCCTGATGGAGAAAACCTTGATGCTGCCGTTTACGCCCGCCGTCAGCGGTCTGCCGCATTCGGGCGTAACGTATTTTTTTCTGCCGCAGACTTACGATACGAGCGCGGCAGCTAAACTGCTGGCGGCGCACCGTATCGCGTGTCCGAGTTTCAAGTCATACGTCAAAAATCTTTTGAAGTTTGTCGAAAAAAACCCGAAGCTATAAACTGAATGCTCGGATATTTAGTTGGACAGCAAAACTTTCCCCGCAATGATAAATCGAGAAATAAAATGCGTCGGCGTGGTCGTCAAACCAAAACACCGAGAAGCGTGGCAAACCGCCTGCGAACTTTCCGCGTGGTTCAAAGGGCGCGGCATTGATCTAATCGGCAGACCACATGAAGAGATCGAGAAATTCGGAGCGGAAAACTGTTTTATCGAAGCCGTCGAAACCGAACGATTTCAAACCGAAGCCGACTTGATCGTCGTTTTGGGCGGCGACGGCACGATGATTTCGACGGCGCGGCTGACCGCCGACCGCGAGATTTTGGTTTTAGGAATCAATTACGGGAGTTTAGGTTATTTGACCGAATTTCGCATCGAGGAAATGTTCGACGCGCTCGAAAAAATTCTCGGCGGAGAATACGAAGTTGACCGCCGTGTGATGCTCGATGTCAAACATTTGCGAGACGGCGAAGTTTTGGAAAAGGGCAGAGTTTTGAACGATGTCGTCATCAACAAATCCGCGCTCGCCCGCATTATCGAAGCCGAAGTCAAAATCAATGATTTGTTCGTCAACTCCTACCGCGCCGACGGTTTGATCGTTTCCACGCCGACCGGCTCGACCGCCTACAGTCTTTCGGCGGGCGGTCCGATTCTATACCCGTCAATGAACGCGCTGGTTTTAACGCCGATCTGCCCGTTCACGCTGACCAATCGCCCGCTCGTGATGCCGGACGATGCCGTCATCGAAATCAAATTAACCAACGAAAATCAAGGTGTCGTTCTGACCTTGGACGGACAAATCGGTTATCAGATGAAAAACGGCGACACGATTTCGATTCGCAAAAGCAGCATCAACTTCAACCTCGTCCGTCCGCCGAACCGCAATTATTTCGATGTTTTGCGAAATAAACTACAGTGGGGAAGATAGATGAAAAGGTAAAAACTGGAAGTTCGCCGAGAACTTAACCGCGATTTATCCGAATAAACTTTGCTGCGGATCAGCTTCCCGTTCTTCAAAACCTTCCGGCGACCAGCGGTAAACATTCAAATCGCAGCGTCCTTTTTCGTTGAACTTCACGCCTTCCGACTCTAAAATACTTTGCTGTAAATTGATCGGAACGGTCATTCTGCCGGTCGAACACGCGCCCTGCGAATTGATGACGCGCTGCCACGGAACATTTTCCGTGTCGGCGGCGTGCATCACGAATCCGACGGTGCGCGGCGTGTAGCCTGCGCCCAAAATCTCGGCGATTTGCCCGTAAGTCATCACTCGTCCGGCAGGAATTAGTTTAACGATTTCGTAAACGCGCCGCCGGTATGCCTGATCGTCAATCGGTTCGTTTTCCATTCTATTTACGTCCTAATTTTCGCGCCAAAGAATTGTAAAGTTTATCAACTTCGCCGATCCGCAGAATTTTCGCCATTAAAATAAAGACGATGCCGCCCAGAATAATCGGCACGAAAACTTCGATTATTTTAGACGAAAAATCGTTAATACCGAACCGTTCAACCAGAAAACGATAACTGAAGTAGCAAATCAGCGACATCACCGTCGAAGCCGCCGCGATGCGGGCGAAAGCGGAAATAATCGCTTTGCCGTCAATGCGCCCGATGCGTTTTCGCATCATAAGGGCAAGCGCAAAAAAGTTGACCAGCGCGACGCTCGAAGTCGCCAACGCTACGCCGACGTGACCGTAACCGTTCGGATATTCCGGCGAAACTCCGAAATTAGAAAGCCAATTGCGGAAAAGAATACTCGCCAGAGCGTTGACGGCAATCGAACAGACGGCAATAATCATCGGCGTTTTGGCATCGTCAAGGGCGTAAAAAGCCGGTGATAAAATTTTAATCGCCGCGTAACCGGTCAAACCGATGGAATATCCGGCGAGCGCATATGCCGTCATCGGCACGTCGGATTCTTTGAAAGCTCCGCGTGAATAAAGCAGACGGATAATCGGCTCGCCCAAAATAATCAGCCCGCAAGCCGACGGTAGCGTCATCAAAAAAACCAAGTTGAGCGACGACGAAAGCGTCTGGCGAAAATCGCCGAATTTCCCTTCGCTCGCCATTCTCGAAAGCACCGGAATCGAAGCCGTGCCGATGGCGACACCGAACACGCCGATTGGAAACTGCATCAAACGAAAAGCGTAACTGAGCCACGAACGCCCGCCGTCAATGCCGGAGACGAATGCCAAATTAACCAAAACATTGATCTGCACGGCGGAAGTTCCGAGAATCGCCGGAGCCATCAAACGCATTATTCTTTTCACGCCCTCGTCGGTAAAACTTAAAATCGGCGAAAAGCGAAACCCGACTTTCAGAAGAGACGGAACCTGCATCGCAAACTGCGCCGCCCCGCCGATCAAAGTTCCAATCGCCATTCCGAGAATCGCCCACTGCGCCGAAATCGCTGGAACCGTGTATTTATCGTGCGCCGCGTCCCAGCCGCCGCCGCTCAACCAGTAAGCGAAACCGAGTCCGACGAAAATCGAGACGACGTTGAAAACCGTCGAAGCCGACGCGGGAATGCCGAAAATTCCTTTCGTATTCAAAACGCCCATCGCAACGGCGGCGAGCGCAACCAAAAGGATAAACGGAAACATTATCTGCGTCATCGTTACCGTCAGAGCGGCTTTTTCCGGCGAAAAACCGGACGCGACGATTGAAACGAGATACGGTGTCAGCAAAATACCCAAAATCGTTACGACGCTCAAGACGACGGCGAGCGCGTTCAAAACGAGGCTGGCGAGTTTCCACGCTTCGGCTTCGCTTTTGTTAATTTGATAATCGGTGAAAACCTTGACGAACGCCGCCGACAAAGCACCTTCGGCGAAAAGATCGCGCAAAACATTCGGAATCGTAAAAGCGGCTTGATACGCATCGTAAAGAAATCCCGCGCCGAAATATCTGGCGAAAATCATTTCGCGCACCAAACCCAAAACCCGCGAAAACATCACGGCAATCGAAACTATCCCCGCGCTCCGGGCGACGCTCGTTTGCTTGGTGTGCGGTTTCTCTTGGACGGGTTCGGCAAGCAGTTCTGGCGTTTCTTCAGTTCGGTCAGTTACTTTAGTGTCGTTCATTTTACTTCGGAAGTTTTTTCGCAAGCGTGAATTATCTTACTCTTTGGCGCAAAAAGAAAGGAAGCCGTGAGTTATTCGGCTTCCTTAAGATTATTTTATTTTCGGCGGATTTATTATTCGTTGACGCGAACGCGAGTATCGGGATAAGTGATGCGCGTGTTCGCCAGCCGCACGTCGAGCGGCACGACGTTATAACCGAGCGGAACTGCGCCGCCGAGCTGCCCTTGAATCAATGAAATCAAAGAGTTCTGAAACGAACGAAACCGCTGTACGCCCCCGCGCATATTGAAAACGACGAACAGCAGTTTGCCGTTTTTCGTCTGCACTTCGCCCGCCAGACTGCTCACGCCGCCGTCGGTATTGCCGAGCGTTCCGGTTTTGCCGACGACGCTGCCTTTAGCAAAATCGGTGTCGAAACGACCTTCGAGCGTTCCCTTATCAATTCCGGCGACCGGCATTATGTCGGTGAAATTCATTTTATTGCGTTCCAAATCGCTTCGTAAGGCGCGGAGAAGTTTCATCATCGCACGCGGAGTTACGCGGTTGTTGCCGAGTCCGCTCGAAGTTTGCAGATAAAATTCTTCGGGCGGAACTTGTGCGCCCAACTGCACGAGGCGGGCGACGGCGTAAGCTCCGCCGACCATATCGCCCAATCTTTCCGCCAAAAAATTGTTGGAATAGCAAAGCGTCGTTTTCAAAATCTCACGCATCGGAGCGGATTCGTGCGAGAAGAGAAGTTTGGCGTTCGTCGGCAGTGATTGAACGTAAACGCCGCCGGTCATCGCCACGTTCGGAATCGTCGCCGCCGTCTTTTTGGCATTGGTTAAATAATTCTGCCACGCCCGAACCGCGCCTGCCGAACGCTTGCCCGAATTCATCACCGCTTGCAGGGCGTTGCCCGACGACTGCGCCTGCATATTGTAATTCATCGCAAAATTGTCGGTAACGATCAAATCGCCGCCGACGTTGAAGATTCCAAGCCGATTGAGTTCGTTAGCGACGGCGACGGCGTGTTCGACATTGAACATCGGATCACGCCCCGAAACATACAGATTACCGTTCAAAGTTCCGGTTTCACGATCAATCTGTCCGTCCGTCCAAACATCGGTGCGGAAACGATATTCCGGTCCGAAAGTTTTCAGAACAGCGTAAGCGGTGGCGATTTTGACGTTGGAAGCCGGATTGAAAGCGAAATTTGAATAGCTGTCCAAAACCGTATTGCCGTCTAAACTTTCGACCAGGATGCCGGAATAACCCGGAATATCAACGTCGGCGAGAACCGGAATCGAGGTGCGGCGCGGCACGACCGAAGTCGGCGACGAACTGCCGGTTTTTTTAACCAAAGGAGTCGAAGACGGACTCGCCCCGTTGGTCGGCAAACTCGAAGTCGGCTTTTCGGTTCGCACCGTGATCGTTTGAAGCAGCGGTCGCGGCGGCGGATTGGTCGGCTGGCTGGAAACCTGTGCGAAAACGGAAGCCGGCGCGCTCATCCACAAAACGACGGCGATGCTCAACCCGAAGGCTTTATTCTTAACGACTTTATTCATATTTTCTTTGTTTCGGTGCTGCGGGCAGGCTTTCCTTTTTGGGAGTCCTGGCTAAATCATACCACAGCCGCCGACTCATTTTTCAAGCGCGAAAAACTTTTTCAGCTTTTTCGCTGAAACAACGTGCGTTTCGATGAAAGTTTTCAAAGTTTAGATGCAAAGAGTTCAAACCGCTTATGGAAACGACTCACATTGCTTATACATTAAATTTTGTGAAAAGAAAAGGTTTTTGTGAAGTCGAGCGAAGTTTTCGGCGAATCAACTGCCGAAGCATCTCCCGGTCTGAAACGAATTCGCCGAGCGAAATCCTTTTCGCTTTTCTTTCGCCTGACAAATCCGTTCCTGATTTGTTAGCATCAAACTTTGTTCGGTGATGGAAAAAATCGCGGTTGAATCAAAGGAAAGTTACGCTCCGCACGTCGCATTGTTCGCCGTGCAGCTATTTTTCGGGTCGGCGGCGATTCTCGGCAAACTCGCGCTCGCCGCGTTTCCGCCGTTCGCCATCGTCGGTTTTCGCGTTGCGGGCGCGGCATTATCGTTCGGACTGCTGCAAAATCTGGGCGGGACGTTCAAGCTGGAGAAGCGCGTTCATTATATACATTTCGCGCTGTTCGCCTGCTTCGGCGTGATTTTCAATCAGCTCCTGTTTTTCAAAGGCTTGTCGCTGACGACGGCGACGAATACTTCACTGCTCGCCGTAATGATTCCGGTGTTTGCGATTCTGGTCAGCGTCTTGATCGGCAACGATAAATTGACGTGGCTCAAAGTTATCGGAACGATCACGGCGGGCGGCGGCGTGATTTATCTGATTGATCCGGCGAACGCGAGCTTCTCATCGGCGACGACGCAAGGCGATCTGCTGGTAATTCTCAACAGTATGTCCTACGGGACTTACATCGCGGTTTCAAAAAAACTGGTAACGCACTACGGAGCTTTAAAATCCATCGCGTGGCTGTTTCTGTTTGCCTCAATCGTCAATGTTCCGGTCGGATTATGGGCGTTTTCGACGGTTGACGTTTCGCAGGTAAGCTCAGGCGCGTGGCTGACGTTAGCGGCAGTCGTGATTTTCCCGACGATTCTGGCGT
The DNA here is from genome assembly GCA_043772175.1 of Pyrinomonadaceae bacterium. Lineage (GTDB taxonomy): Bacteria > Acidobacteriota > Blastocatellia > Pyrinomonadales > Pyrinomonadaceae. The sequence continues at coordinate 9,632 of JAYVGL010000088.1, forward strand.
ATTACTGGAACGCTTGGGCTTTAGCGCGCGTCGAACCGTCCGTGGTCGCGGTTTATATTTATTTGCAGCCGCTCATCGGCACGATTCTGGCGATTTTTGTTTTGGGTGAAGCGTGGAAACCGCGCATCTTTACGGCGATGGCGTTGATTTTCATCGGCGTTTTTCTCGTTACCAGAAAACGAAAGCGCGAAGTTATTTCAAAACTTTGAACCTCCGACAATAACTTTTCAACAGGATGGACAGGATAAATTCAAAGGAAACGGCGTAATCCTGTTTATCCTGTCCATCCTGTAAAAATTTTCCCGCCGATGACAGTCAATTTAACTTTTCCATTTTCATCGAGCGCGACTAAATCAGCGCGTTTGCCCGTTTCGATTGTGCCGTGCGTCGCTTCGATTCCCAAAAGTTTCGCCGGATTCGCGCTCGCCATTTTGGAAATGTCCGCGTCGGAGAATCCGAGTTCGCACATTTGCTTCACCGCGTCGAGCATCGTCATTACGCTGCCCGCGATGCTGCCGCGTTCATTTTGAGTTTTACCGTTCACCACCGAAATTTTCTCGCCCCACAGATGAAAATCACCGTCGCCCAAACCGGTCGGCGCGACCGAATCGGAAATCAGCGAAACTTTATCCGCGCCTTTACTTGCCACGCCGAATCTTAAAACCGTCGGCGCGACGTGAACGCCGTCGGCGATAATATCAAAAGTCGCGTCGTCTTTCGTCAAAGCCCAGCCGACGACACCCGTTTCGCGGTGATGAAGTCCGGTCATCGCGTTAAAAAAATGCGTCAAATGCCGTGCGCCCGCGTCAAACGCTTTGTCCAAAGTCTCGACATCGGCTTTCGTATGCCCGATTGAAACTATCCAATTCTGCTTTCGCAGTTCTTTAATCAACTCGATCCCGTTCTCGATTTCCGGCGCGAGCGTCGTCAAATGAACGCCGCGTTTTAATTTCGGTAAATTATCAATTTCATCGCCGCTGCGAAAAGTCTTAAAAAACTGCGGACGCAGCGCACCACACATTTTTTCATTGGCAAAAACGCCTTCGTAATGAACGCCGACAATCTGCGCGATTGCTTCATCGGCTTGCTTCTCCATCACTTCATCAATTGCCGCAATAACTTTTCGATAAACTTCATCAGAATCGGGAACAAAAGTCGGCAGCCAAGCCGTTACGCCTCTCGAAGCCAAAAACCGCCCGACCTTTCGCAAATCGTTCGCCGTCGCCGTATTGACATCAACGCCGACCGCGCCGTGATTGTGAATGTCTATGAACCCGGCGCAAAGTTGCAGACGGCTTACATCAATCGTCTCCGCATCAATACTTTGGTCATCTGTCGTTTTGATAATGCGCCCGTTTTCAATTGTTAAATTTATCGTTTCGGATTCACCGGACTGCAAAATAACTTTAGCGTTTTGCAGTAAAATGCGTGTTTTAGTCATAGATTAAATGTTTCAACTTTCGGATTACGTTTTGATGGAAAGTCTACCGGCAAAAATTTATATTATCTTTTTCATAATGGTTTTGGCGACTGCGCCGGTTCTTTCGCAAACCAATTCTGTCGCTCAAATCCAGGAAGGCTTTCGCTATCTGCAAAATGAAGATTTTCAAACGGCGGCGACGACTTTCTCCGCCGTTTTACGCGCTGAACCCGATAATGATAAAGCACGGCTCGGCTTGGCAATTGCGTTGATCGGCGTGGAGAAATTTGCAGAAGCCAGCCGCGAAATCGCCAAACTCTTGGCACGTTCACCAAAAGACGCTCGGCTTTTGGAAATGGCGGCGCAAACTTTTTGGGCGCAGAAACGCTTTGCTGAAACCGAAACAGTTCTTAAGCGTCGTTTTGAATTGGGCGACGGAAGCGCGGAGATCTGGGCTTTATACGGCGACGCGCTTGATGTTCAGAAAAAAACCGCCGAAGCCGTCAACGCCTATGAAAAAGCGGTAAAGGCAAAGCCGGATTCGATAACTTACCGCTACGCGCTCGGTTCGCTTTATTGGAAGCAAATTCGTTACGACGACGCGACGCGCGAGTTTCTAGAAATCTTAAAGCGTGAACCGAACGAACCGCGAGCCTCATTTAATCTCGGAGATATTTATCTGACGAACGGCGATGCCGCTAAAGCCGTGCCGTTTTTGGAAACCTCCGCTAAAAAATTCCCCGACGAATTCGATACCCGATTCGCCCTCGGTCGCGCTTATCTGGCGGTCAAAAAATACCCGCAAGCCATCTCCGAACTGGAATCGGCAGTCAAACTGCGCCCCGAAATCGCCGAAGGCTTTTACCAACTCGGACTGGCGTTGCAAAAAGTCGGGAAACGCGCAGAAGCCAAAGCCGCCTTCAAAAAAACTCAGGAACTGCAAAACGCCAAACGCCTGTCCGAAGGTGTGAAAAAACAAAAACCTCAATAAAAATTTCGATTAAAAGCAAATAAAAAGTCCGTGCCGAAATATCTCAGCACGGACACTAAATCAACCATCAACTTTGTTTAGAAATTAAACTTGGCGGCAAATTGAAACTCACGCGGCAGTCTCGTTGATCCCGGCAGTCCGGCAGTCGAGAAGCCGATTTGATTGTCAATGCCCAAAAACTGCGTGGTGTTAAAGACGTTGAACGATTCGGCGCGAAGCTGCACATAACGATTTTTATCGCGGTTAAAATAAAAATAACGCGAAATCGAAAGGTTCGTGTTGTTGCGCCCCGGCAAACGGAAAATTGCGCGTCCCGAATTGCCGAAAGTTCCTGAAGCGGGGTCGGCAAAAGCCGTCGGATCATAAATATAAGGCAAGCCGGAAATCGGCTCAATCGTTCCGGCTAAACCGCCCCTCGGATTGCCAATTAAATTTGTTCTATTGCCGCGCAGACCGGCAAGGTTGGAAGAAGCCAGAACGCGGGAAACCGGCGGACCGGATTCAATGTTGGTGATACCGCCGATCTGATAGCCGTCCAAAATAGCTCTTAAAAAGCGATTTTCGAGTTTGTTGAAAAACGGAATTTCATAAACATAACTCGCCGAGAAGATATGCGGGCGCGAAGTTCTCGCTTCCGCATATTCGTTAAAAGTCTGATACGGATTTTGCGGAGCATCAACCGCGTCGCGGTCGTTCGTAAAATCCGTTAGGTTTTTGCTGAACGTATAGGAAGCCGTTAATGTGCTGCCTTTAGCAAAACGGTAGCTAAAGCTCGACAAAAACCCGTTATAGCGCGAACGCGCCGCCGTTTCGATATAGTTGATTGCACCGTAACCGCGATAGGGACGAAGCAGGTTAAGACAGTTCGTTGTGCCGAGAGCCGTAGCCGGACACGGAGCATTCGGATTGGCCGCACTCTGAAAGTTGACCGGATTGAAGAACCGCGAAGGTTCGACAAAATTGATGTCGCGCCGACGAAGCAAAAAGTCGCCTTTTGTGCCGACATAAGAAATATCAATGACGGCGTTTTTAAAGACTTCGCGCTGTAGTCCAAGAGAATACTGTTGAATTTCCGGCGTTTTTAAGTCGGGGTTGATGCCGCCGAGCGAAATGATTGGCAGATTGTTCAGTGCGCCCGCCGTTGGATTAGAGAAGGTTACGATTCCGGCAGCACCACTCGTGTAAGTTGCACGATTATTAAACGGGCGGTTCGGAGTGGTCGGGTCTTGATACAAAAACGTCGCTACCTGGTCGAAGTAGAAACCGTAACCGGCGCGAATAACCGATTTACCCGGTTTTCCGAAAATTTTACTCATTAGTCCTGTTTCAAAGTTCGGACTGTAAGCCAAGCCGACACGCGGACTGAAATTATTTTTGTCTGCTTTGATAATCGTGTCGTTAAAGCGTGAATTCACTCCGGCAACTCTAATACCATTTAACGGGTCGCCTGTTCCACGCGCAAGTGAATTACAAAAATTAAAACCCGACAACACAGGAGCGCAGTCTGGTCTTCTGGCGGCACTGTAAAAACTCGGATCAAACGTCGTCAAGATATTATTCTTATCGGTCGCCGGTTGATAATACTGATAGCGAACACCGAAGTCTAGGGTTAAGTTAGGCAGCAACCGAAAAGTATCTTGCGCGTAAAACTCGCGTCTGCCGAGTTTGAGATTAAAAGTAATATCAAACTCGTCTTCCAGATACGAATTAGCGCGTCCGGTTAAGAAACTGGCAAGTCCGATTCCGGTCGCTCCCAAAGCAATGGGAGATTCCGGGGTAACAACATTAGGAATGCTTCCTCTGGTTTGCAGAGCGTCGAAAGTAAATTGTCCCTGCGTGTTATTGCTGGCGTTTTCGTTTTTCGATTCAGACGCGATTTCCGCGCCGAATTTCAGCGTGTGGCGACCGCGAATATAAGTCAAGTTGTCGCGGATTACTTGGTTGCGATAGCGAATACCGTAGCCCTGCGTTGAACCGGCAAAGGTGATTCCCGGAATACTGATGCTTGGAATCGCGTTGTTGCCGTTTTCAGGAAAGGCTTGTCCGAGACCTGCACCGACGGACAAACCATAGTCGGATAATCTGCCGCGTCCGACGAGATCGGTGCTGATAAGATTCTGCGAGAAGTTATAAGCGACTTCATTGGTCATTGACGGAGACAAAATGCTCGTCAACGAGATCGCCAGCAATTGTCCGGGAACTTTGGTGTTAGTGGTGGCGACGTTCGGAAGAAGAATCCCGTTAAAAAGTCCGCCCGGTTCCTGGGTTTCGTTTAAATCGTGTGTGTAACGCCCGAAAATCGAATTGCTGGCATTGATGTTCCGGTCAATGCGAATGACTTCCTGCCGCGTATTCTGAATGCCAATCGCGTTGTAAACAAATTGATTCGTGCCGGAATTAGGCAAAGGGTAAAGTCCCAGCAAAGCGCGGGAAACCGGATTAATGTCCGAAGCAGCGATGATATTTCCGGCATAGGCGCGTCCGACGGCATTGAAAAGTTGATTTTGCCGCGCTGGAACGCTCGCTCCGGTCGTATCGGTTACAAGGATCGGAGTTACAAATGTTCCGCCGCACACGCCAACGGTCGGAGGAGTCGCCGTAGTCGTGCAAAGATTCAAACCCAAACGGGCAGAAAAATCGCCGCCGCGTTCGGCAAGTGAAGGAACGAGCGTCGTGTTAGTGGTCGAGGCGCGGCTGATACGCCGAAAATCTTGTGAATAAAAAAAGAAGGTTTTGTTTTTGCCGGAGTTAGTAACCGGACCGCCTTCGCCGAAATTCAGAAATGGCAGCGGTCCGCCGACCGTTCCGCCGAATGTGTTGTAGCGAAGTCGCGGTACGCCGGCTTGGGGCGTTCCGTCGGCTCTGCGTCCACGCCGATTATTAAAAAATGTATTGGCGTTGAAAACATCGTTGCGGACAAACTCGTAAAGCGAAAATCGGTAATCGTTAGTGCCGCCTTTAGTTACAAGCGTTACAGTGCCGCTGCCGGAGCGTCCGACTTCCGCCGTAAAGTTCGATGTCAAAACCTTAAATTCTTTAATTGAATCAATCGTCGGAGTCGAAAGCAGCGTGATGTTTGAGCCGCCGTCCGTGTTATTTACGCCGTCAACGAGGAAGTTAACACCATTGCGGCGCATACCGTTGATGGAAATAGCGGTGCGGTTTGTCAAACCCAACGACGTTTCATCAGTCAAATCCGAACTGATTCCCGGAACGAGTTCCAGCAATTTCGTAAAATCGCGGTTGTTCAGAGGAATTTCGACGATCTGCTTGTTGTTGATTAAAGTTTGTCCGGTCGGACTTTCTTGAACGAGCGGCGGCTCATCCGTTACCGTAACGGTTTCGGAAATCGCTCCGACTTCTAAAACAATCGCCACCTGCCGACGGTCTTTGACGTTAAGCGTAATGTTTTGAACATATCGCTTGAAACCGCTCTGTTCGACCGTAATGGTATATTGACCGGGAATCAGCGGCGAAATTGAATAGTTTCCGTTATCATCGGCTTGCACCGTCCGCGACGCTCCCGTTTCGGTGCTGGCGGCGACAACGCTGGCATTGGCGACCGTTGCGCCGGACGAATCGGTAACTTGACCGTTGATCGTTGCTGCCGTTTCGTCTTGTGCCACAGCCGAATTGCTGAAGCCGAAGCCGCAGACAAAGGCGATGCACATCGCTAAGGCTATCTGTCTAAAATTACTTTTCATTGGTTTCCTCTTTCAAAAAATTTAGAATCAAAGATTGCAAGCTATAAGAAAAATTTAGATTTTTGGAGAAAAGTTCAAAAATCCGTTATGGTTGATTTCACGAAAATATACGTCGAAATTTGTAAAATCAAACAAATAAAGGTTGTAACAAATATTTAAGATTGCAGGATTCGATTACAGCTTGTAACCGTTCACTTGTAAAGCAAAAATGATGCCCGACGCTTTGCGAATTCATCCAAACCTTTCCGCCACGATTTTTCGATTTCTTCGGACGAGTTTCCGGCTTTTACTTTTTCCAAAATCTCGCCGCTGACGAGCAACCGAGCGTATTTATCAACCTGCCACTCATTCGGGTATAGTTTACGGAGCGCAACAGCTATTTCGATGCCGGTTCCGACCGATTCAAGGACGTTGCGGTCGGTGATGATGATGTTGATTCCGCCGAGCGATTCGTCTTTGAAAACAGATGCCTTCGGCTTGAATTTCACGGGAACGAAGCGCACGCCCGGTAAATTTCTTTCGTTGAGATACTGCGCCAATTTTCGCCCGTCAATATACGGCGCACCGACGACTTCAAACGGCGTGTCGGTTCCGCGTCCGACCGATAAATTCGTTGTTTCGAGCAAACCGATTCCGGGATAAAGCGTTGCTTCGGTTAGACTTCTCATATTCGGCGAAGGGTTGATCCACATTTGATTCGTCTCGTCGAACCACATCGAGCGCGTCCAGTTTTCCATCTTAATGACTTTCACATCCGCGCCGATTTTGCGCTCGCTGTTCATCATCAAACCGAGTTCGCCGATGGTCAAACCGTAGCGAACGGGAATCGTGTGCGCGGCGATAAACGAAAGTTTGTCTTCGTCGGCGAGCGAACCTTCGACCGTCACGCCGTTGATCGGATTCGGGCGGTCGAGAATGTAAACGGGTTTGCCCGCTTTCGCCGCTTCTTCCAGCACGTTTCGCAAAGTTGCCGTATAAGTATAAAATCGCGCGCCGATGTCCTGAATATCATAGACAATCGCGTCCAAATCTTTTAATTGTTCGGGCTTCGGTCGCCGGGACTCATTGTAAAGCGAATAAACGGGCAAACCGGTTTTCGCGTCAATCGAATCTTTAATGCCTTCTTCATCGAGAAGCCCTCGAATGCCGTGTTCAGGCGAGAAAAGCGCGACTAACTTTACATTCGGTGCGGCTTTCAAAACGTCAATTGTTGCCGCGCCGGACAAATTCTTTCCTGTTTGATTTGTGACGAGTCCGATTCTCAGTCCGTTTAATTCCTTAAAACTATTTTTTTCGAGAATATCAATTCCATTCAAAACGGTTGCGTTTATCGGTTGCCTGTCTTCGATTTGTTTTGAAATTTGGAGTTTGGAATTTGAAATCTGGAATTTTGCCATTTGCGCCGCAACTTGTGATGAATAAATATCTTCCGCCAATCGAATCGCTTCAATCGGTGTATCTTCGACTGCCGAAGCCGCGACGGTCGCAACTTTAGCCCGCAAAGAGGTTACGTCGCCTTTGCCGTCCGGGTGAACGCGGTTCGACATAAAGACGACGAAGGTTTGTGAAACGCGGTCAATCCAGACGCTCGTGCCGGTAAAT
>JAYVGL010000089.1:0-14776 GCA_043772175.1 Pyrinomonadaceae bacterium
TTCCGGGTCATCAACAATAAAAATCAAATCGCGGTTGCCTTCGAGTGCCGCGCGGGGCAGTTCGAGTTCTTTGGCGAGTGCGCTGATGCGGTCGGCGCGTTCTTCTGATTTCGTTTTCTTGAATCGTCTAAAGCGAGGAAGCGAAGAAAGTCCGCCGATTGGCTCGAACGGTCCGAATTTTTCGTCATGGTATTCAACGTAAATCTGATTGTCGAAAAAGCCGCGCCAGAGAATGACGCTTAACCCCGCCAAATCAGGCTCGACTTCATAGATTATACCGTCGCACGACACCCGCGCGTCATTGCCGATTTTCGCCGGTTCAGGTTCGCGGGCGAACGCGCCAAAGCGTTCCCAACTGCACATTTCCCTGATGCCTTCAACTGGAAAATTTGTTTGCCAGTCTTCAAAACGTGAATGATCTTCCTCGCGGTGCGTCTGATTGTTATAAGTCAATAGGTAATTGAGCAGCCAGCGATTCGCTTCCGATTCGGTGTTTGGTTCGATAAAATGATAAAGCGTTTCGAGTGATTCCTTGACCGTTCTGAACGGACGCTCGACTTTGCCTTTGGCGCGGGCGGTGGTCTTGCGTTCATCCGCGCTTTTCGGCGGATGATTCATCACTTTGACTCCGAGACATTCCATGACGTTGCGAAACGTCCGGTTTTTGGAAATCGGACCGTTGTCCAGATAAATCGTGTCGGGAATGCCCTGAAACGGAAAGTCTTCAAGCGGTTTCGGACTCATCGCAGTAAAGAGAAAGCGCAAAGCGGCTTCCGTATCTTCACCGTAAACGCAGTGATATTCCTGATAACAGACACCGCTCCGGTCATCGGCAACGCTGTATAACATCAAGGTCGGATCGCCGCGTGCCGGATCAACCCAGGCGGGAGGTTTTTCGAGATGCTTTAGATCCGAAGGACTCAAATCGAAATGCCAGCACTGATTACTGTATTCGGCTTGAAAACGAGCGGCGGGCGATTCTCTAAGCAGTGTGCGGTGGTCGTAGCCCCAGAGTTTGAGATAGCGGTTGACGGTCGGCACGGTCAACCTGCCGGCAGGCGGTTTGATGATTTCATTATTCACACGCATCCCGCATTCTTCAAGAATCTCGACAGCGCGTTTCGTTGAAACGTGTCGCCCTTTTTTGTTGAGCGTCCGAACCTTGAAGGCGGCGATGACTTCGCAATACCGCTCCATTTCGGCAACGGAAAGTTTGCGCGGTTTGCCGCGGTCGGCACGGTGATTTAAAGAAACGTGAACGCGTCGCCGCAGAGCGCGGTATAAAGTATCATCGGAAACTCCGTAAAGTCGGGCGGTTGATTCGACGAGTTCGCGCCGTTCGCGGCAGCGCACAGGCAGAGCGTCGAGCCGCTGGCGCAGGCTCACCAAGGTTTCCGCCGGAATTTGCCGGGCGCGAGTCATTTTCGCTCAACTTTCCTCTCTAATTACGGATGGGAGCAATTTTTTCACACACAAAATATACTTTACCGAGCGCGAAAAATAGTAGCAAAATCCAATCCGAAATTAAATCTTTGATATTTTATATCGGAATTCAACCGGGGTTACTACAAATCCTTGACACAAATGTTTTTTAGTAAATGCGTCAAAAACAGCGGCTTCTTTAATTCGATTAACGAGTATTTCAATTCACGGAATTTATTTGGAGTTTTCATCGTAATCAAGAAAGTTGATGGCGTTCTGCTCCAGATTTTCGCGCCCGTGATCGTAGCGCATCACCGTTTTCGGGTCTTTATGCCCGCTCATCATTTGCACCTGCCGATAGGTTAATCCTTTATCCAATGCTCTGGTGATGGCGGTGCGGCGAAGATCATGCGGGGAGACTTTACCGATCCCTGAAAACTCTCCCCATTTACGGGTGATGTACCAAACCATCGTCGTTGAAATGGGTTTATCGAAAACCAAAGTTCGATAATTGGTGATCGGCTGGAAAATCCAGCTTTCGCTGCCGCCGTCGCTTCTGAGAACCTTCCGTCTTTCTCGATCCAAACCCAGGTATTCATCAATCGCTTTTTTAACATCGGTCGGCAGCGGAATCGTGCGAATTCTTCCGCCCTTGATGACAAATTTCAGTGTCCAGCACCCGTGACTCCATTTGATTGAAGATGATTTCAAACCGCACACTTCCGCTACTCGAAGGCTGGTTCTGAGCAAAGTCAGAAGAATCGCGTAGTCTCGCGCGCCTTCTGGCTTCTCTCGATCCGGACCCGATAAAATATAATTGACTTCCTTAACGGTCAACGCCCGCCCGCGCAAATCCTCAGATAACTTAGGCGGCGTGACGAGTTTCGATAATGCCGGATTATTTTGAACGAAGCCTCCGGCTTTCAGATATTCAAACAAAGAGCGCACGACCGATAATTTGAAGGAAACCGTCGCCGCGCTTTTCTTGCTCTCAATCATCGAATCACGCCAGCGAATGACATCCATCGGTTTGATCTCAACCGGCTCGATGTTTCGGTGAAACAAAAAGAACTCTTTGATGACTCGCCCATACGCGCGGCGGGTTTCGTCAGAGAGACTTTTCTCGATAAACGGGCGAACGCTTTTCTCGAAATCTTTCCGGGCGGTTGCCCGCCTATCAATCTCGGTTTCTACTTTAACCAGTTTGGCTTTCATACTGAGTTCTCCTTAGATCAAAACAAGAGGCGTAGAGAAAGGAATTTAGTATTAACGATAAAAACTTCTTCTGAATCGCCGCTTTTCTCAACAAATCCAGCTTAAACTTACGATTTTTGCGGTGAAATATCAATCTCTTATTTAAGAAAAGAATAATTACCTTAAATGCCATTGTAAAAGAAGCATTTTTTCCCGTCGAGTGAAATTTTCATTTGACCTTTTCAATAATCCCTTCGTGTGCTACACCGTGCCACACATCAAAAGTACTGCGAAAAGATCCCGTTTTGCAGACTCGGCAGAACATTTCAGAACTTGATTCGAGCAAAACCGGATTAGTTATTTTTCAGACGGCTTCCGGTATAAAAATTACAATCACGCCGCCGGTAAAAACTTCGATAAAATAATTCTTTCGTAGTATTCTCGATAATGTTTAATCAATTTCAAAAGATTGTTGTTTTCTTCTATCAAAAGATGCTTTTAGAACGGTTAAAACAGAAGATTTTAATTCGTCATAATTTACTGTTCCTGTTTATTTGGACGGGAATCTCTTTTTCATCGGCTTTCGGTGAAAAAGCTCCGATCAAGCACCTGACGACTGCCGACGGTTTGGCAAATAACCGGATTGTTAGAATATATCAGGACAGGAAAGGCTTTCTCTGGTTTGCGACGTGGGAAGGTTTGAGCCGATTTGACGGTTATGATTTCGTCAATTATGACACGCGCGATGGGCTTGCCAATCACATCATCAATGATGTCGCGGAAGACAGAAAGGGAAGGCTTTGGGTGGCAAATAACGACAACGGTATCTCGCGCTCGGTTGATGAAACAAACAATTCTGCCGGTAATTCCGCCTCTAGAAAGTTTGTCAGTTTTCCGGTCGGCTCAACTTATCATTCCAATAAAGTTAATCGAATACTCATTGATTCAAAGGATAATTTGTGGTGTCTGACGGATGACGGGCTTTATCGCGCCGCTGCGTCGGAGAATCCGGTTTTCGCGCTCGTTAAGCCAAATCCGAAACCGCTTCAGGATTACGGCTCAAAGGCTTTGTTTGAAGACAATCGGGGAAATGTCTGGTTTGCCATTTATTATGAACTTTTTGAAGTGCGCGGCGGCGATGAAGTTATCAATCACGGGACAATCTTCGGATATGAAGACGAGTTCATCGCCAACATTATTCAGGACAAACAGGGCAGAATCATTGTTTTAAGCCGAAATAACGGACTTTTTGAATTTGTTCCGTCAAGTTCCGAATGGCAAAAACTTTCTTCCGATTTGCAAAAGATTTCTGAGTTTACTTCGCTGCTCGAAGACGACAAAGGCATTTGGTTTGGCGGCGCGGGCGGATTACTAAAGCTGAGCGACGGCAAGACGACAAAATATTCGGTCGAGCAGGGATTGAGCGGCAATTATATTCTCTCGTCGTTTCAAGACCGCGAAGGCAATTTATGGATTGGAGATTTGGCTTCGGGAATTAACAAAATCTCCGGTGAAGCGATTGTCAGTTACCCATCGGACGCGGTAACTGATTTTGACCAAAGATTGCGCATTATTGAAAATGCCCGACAAGTTGGCGAGCCGTTCGCAAATAATTTTCTGTCGCCAAGTTTTACGGTTTTTTACAAACAAAAAAAATGGTGGTTTGAGTATAGTTTTGTCGCCAGCTTGCCGCTGCGAAATTCTGTGTTTCGCCTGCGAAACGGAAAGGCGATTGAAGCCGCGAAGTTTTTCGACAACCCGCTCGTCGAATATGACGGAATCACATTTTACGACGGCGAAGACGGCTTTCTCTGGTTCAGCAAAAGCGACGGTTTTATTCGCCGGATAAATTCAAACACTCTGCGCGATGATTCGATTGAAAAATATCCGTGCGAGCTTTTGAAAGAAGCGAAGTCTGACCTTATAATCGGCGACCGCCACAACGGATTATGGATATTTAAAAGAGGAATCTATGCCGTCAGATGGCGAAACGGAAAATGCGAGAATTTTCCGTCCGGCAGCGAGATTTCCGAATTAGGCGCGAGAAGCGTTTTTCTCGACAGTCGCGGTTGGTTGTGGATCGGAACGCGCTTTCAAGGAGTTGCCGTCACAAAAAATCCGGCGGACGACGCGCCGGATTTAAAATTTTACACCGCCGATGACGGTTTATTAAGCGCGACCGTCTGGAGCATCGCCGAAGACAACGACGGGCGAATGTATTTCGGCACGGGCAGAGGCTTAAATCGTTTCGACCCGAACACCGGAATCTGGCAGTCATTTACGACCAAAGACGGGCTGACCGGCGATTTGGTGAGCGGCTTAACAAAGGATTCAAGCGGCAGCATTTGGATAATAACGGGAACGGGCGTGTCGAAACTTAATCCCAATTTAGAAAGAACAAGCAATCTTCCGCCGCCGATTTACATCAGCCGCATCAACATTGCCGGAGAAAATCTGCCGCTGTCCGAAACCGGATTTGCGGAAATTTCCGCCACCGAACTCGATTCGTCAAAAAACAACTTGACGATTGATTTCGTCGGTCTGCAATTTAAGGGCGAGAACGCTTTGAATTACCAGTATAAGCTCGAAGGCATTGACAAAGACTGGAGCAAACCCGTTAAAAACCGCACGATCACCTTTGCTAATTTAGGTTCGGGAAATTATCGCTTTCTGGTTCGCGCAGTCAATCAAGAAGGTTTGACGAGCGCGTCGCCCGCCGCGTTTCAGTTTAAGATTCTGCCGCCGATCTACCTGCGCTGGTGGTTTCTCGCACTGGCGTTTCTGTTGACGGCGTGTATTATTTATACTTTTTACCATTTGAAATTTCAGAAACTACTGGAAATAGAACGCACCCGCACATTGATTGCGACGGATCTGCACGACGATATCGGTTCGAATCTTTCTAAAATCTCCGTCCTCAGCGAAGTCGTCAAAATGCAGTTGGAACGCGAAGGGAAATCCGACGGCAAACTGCTCGCTTCGATTGCCGACATCTCGCGGCAGTCGGTCAGTTCGATGAGCGATATTGTCTGGGCGATTAACCCGAAACGCGATTCGGCACTGGAAACCGTTCGGAAAATGCGCGAGTATGCGGAAGATATTTTCGTTCAGAGAGGCGTAATAGTTCTGTTTACCGAACCCGATAAAGTGGCGAAAATAAAACTTCCGATGCACTTGCGGCGCGACCTTTATTTGATTTTTAAGGAAGCCGTCAGCAACGTCGCTAAACACTCCGACTGCTCACAAGTCGAGATTATTTTTCAAATCAAAAATAGCGAAATCCTTTTGAAAATCAAAGACGACGGACACGGATTTGACCCAGACCTTCAAACACACGGCAATGGTTTATTGAATATGCAAAACCGTGTCGAAAAACTCAAAGGCAAATTTGAATGCGAATCGAAAATAGGCGGCGGCACAAGCGTCGAGATTCGCGTTCCGCAAAACTAAATTTCTCCGCCGCTTTTCGCCATCTGCCTACATACACTCGTAGTTACCAAGCGCTTATTATACTGATAAAGTCTTAAAATAGCTGTTGCAAATAAAAATTTGTAATCCTGAATTTCGCTTTCGGTTGATGCGTTTCGAACTTTTTTACCTGATGGGCGCTTTCTCAAATTATTTGTCTACGGCTTTTGTTCATAAGAATATTAAAACCAATGCTCTTCGTTTTAATTTAAAGAGGATTTGATGAAAATAAAAATTAAATTTACGGGTTTGCTCGGCGGTTTCACCATCAATCGAAAGCGAGTCGTTTCAACCGCACTTTTGCTAATCGCGGCAACAGTGTTTTTTACAGCACGCGACTGGCAACCGACCGTGAGCGGACAGGAATTGTTCGACACACCAAAATTCGAATTGCCTTTGCCAACCAATCCTGCTTTGCCGGGCGATATGAAAATCGCTTATCTTTCGGCGGAAAAAGATTCGCAGTTAAATGAAAAGTTTGACAATCTGATTGCTCAAGCGGACAGCAAAGGAAGCGTTTCGGTGATTATTGGTTTTCGATTCGATTTTAAGCTCGACGGCAATCTGACAGATTCGCTGATTGCCAACCAGCGGGCGGAAATTCAACAAGGACAAGATGCCGTCCTGCAAAAAATCGAGAGTTTCGCCCCGGAAAACGTCAAACAGTTTGCGACGATTCCGTATTTCGCAGTGACGGTTGACGGCGCGACACTGCGGTATTTGAAGTTATTGCCGGAAATCACTTCCGTCAGCGAAGATGAGCTTATCGCGCCGACACTCGCCCAGAGCGTTCCGCTCGTCGGCGCACCGACGGCTTGGTCAAACGGCTATTCAGGCAGCGGGTGGACGGTGGCGATACTCGACACGGGTGTCAATAAAGCGCACACATTTTTGACCGGCAAAGTCGTTTCCGAAGCGTGTTATTCGACCACCAGTTCAACTACAGCGAGCCTTTGTCCGGGCGGCGTTGCTCAGTCAACCGCGAATGGTTCGGGATATAACTGCGTTGATTCGATTCCCGGCTGCGATCACGGAACTCACGTCGCCGGTATTGCCGCCGGCACTAACGCAAGTTTTAGCGGTGTTGCTAAAAACGCTGATTTAATTTCAATTCAGGTTTTTTCGAGACAGGATTCAAACTGCGGACCCGATCCTGCGCCGTGTACCAGCTCATTCGCCTCTGATGAAATTTTAGGATTGGAGCGGGTGATGGCTTTGCAAAATTCATTCGCTATCGCCTCCGTCAATATGAGCTTGGGCATAGGAACGCATAGTTCGACTTGCGATACTTTAAATCCTGCCGAGACGACGGCGATTACCAATCTGCGCTCGGTTGATATTGCCACCATCATTTCATCCGGCAATGATAGTTCTTCCGGCGGTATCTCATTTCCCGCTTGTATTTCCACCGCCGTCAGCGTCGGTTCAACCGGCGACGGCAGCGGCGGCGCGGCGGTTGATGTGGTTTCGAGCTTCTCGAACAGCTCGCCGACTTTAAAGTTGCTCGCGCCCGGACAGTTTATCAACTCGTCGGTTCCGGGCGGAACATATGAAAATAAAAGCGGCACTTCGATGGCGGCACCGCACGTCGCCGGCGCGTGGGCGATCTTGAAACAGAAGTTTCCGAACGCTTCGGTTGATACTGTTCTAAACGCTCTGACCGCGACCGGACTGCCCGTTTTTGACTCTCGCAGCAGTAATCCCGCGAACCAGCGATTCAGACCGCGGATCAGAATTGATGCCGCGCTTCGCAATTTGAGCGGCGGAACTTGCGGCTATTCGATTAATCCGTCGAGTCTTAATTTAGGAAGAGGCAGTGCCAGCCTAACATTCGCCGTCAACGCCACGGAAAGCGACTGTGCTTGGATAACAAGTAATAGTCCGTCCTGGATTACTATCACTTCGGGAGCGAGCGGTGTCGGCGACGGCGTGGTCGGTTACAGCGTGGCGGCAAACACGACCGCTTTTACCCGCACCGGCACGATTTCCGTCGGCGGACAAACATTTACCGTTACGCAGTCGGGCGATTGCGTGACCGCGATTTCACCGACCAGCCAGAGCGTCGGCATCTCCGGTCTTAACAGTTCAATTACCGTCACGGCGACGAGCGGCTGCGTCTGGACGGCGCAGGAAAATGCTTCCTGGATCACCTTCATCGGACAGTCGAGCGGCACGGGCAGCGGCGTTTTCAGCTACAGCGTCGCGGCAAACTCATCGGGAGCGACCCGCACCGCAAACATCATCGTCGGCAGTAAATTTATGACCGTCATGCAGAGCGGAACTTTCACGACCTGCACGTCATCAACGCCTATTGCTTTCGGTCAAACGATCAGCGGCGCACTGACGACTTCCGACTGCACTATCGCCGGACAACCAAACCGATATGCCGATCCATACACTTTCACCGGAACTGCCGGACAGCGAATTGCCGTGACGATGAGAGGATCAGGCTCTTTCTTTGCTTTACTATATTTGATTGATCCGAACGGCGTGATAAAGACGACGGACAGTTCGGGAACTTCGCGTCTTCCGGCAGCCGGCGGCAGTTTTTTCACTCTACCTGTCTCCGGGATTTACACGATTTACGCCACGACCTCCGCCGGCGGTGTCGGCACATACTCGCTGATATTGAACGACGGGGCGACCTGCGGTAATTCGTCAATTTCCCCGTCGAGCCAATCGTTTCCCGTTGTGGGCGGCAGCGGTTCGATCAATTTAACGATCAACGGCGGCTGTGCTTGGGAAACATCGAGAAATTTCGGCTGGCTGACGCTGACTTCGGGAATCGCCGGAACCGGCAGCGGCGCGGTCAATTATACCGTCCAGGCAAATTCGACGGGAGCGTCGCGCACTCAAACGATTGCCGTCAACGGACTGCCGTTTATCGTTACCCAGTCCTTACAGCCGACGGCGGCAGGCGTTTCAATCAGCGGTCGAGTTTTAGTACCAAACGGCAGAGGCTTGTCCGGCGCGGTGGTAAATCTGATTGACCAAAACGGCGAAACGCGCTCGGCATACACCAATCCATTCGGCTATTACCGGTTTAATAACATCGCGGCGGGACAAACCGTGATCGTCACGGTCTTCTCCAAACAATATGAATTTGCGCCGCAGGTCTTAAATGTAACCGAAGAATTAAATGAGGTGAACTTTTCAGCAATCACTCTGAGCGTTATTCAATGGTACGAGGCGACGAAGGAGAACTTTTTGAATGCTCGAAAGTTTGATTGCGGATTCGATAATTACAAAATAGAACTCTGCAATGAATTCTTTTTGAATTAGAATGGAAACAGCGAAACCGAACCGCCCCAAAATGGAAAACCACCCAAACACGCTCATCGCTATTATCGAAGACGAACGCGAATTGCGCGAAGGACTGCAATCGCTCGTCAATTACACGCCTGGTTTTTCCTGCACAAGAAGTTTCGGCAATATGGAGACGGCTTTGGCGCAAATTGAAATTGATAAAGTTGATTTGGTTTTAACTGACATCGGCTTGCCGCGAATGAACGGCATCGAGGGAACCAAAATCTTACGCGAAAAATATCCCGATCTGCCGATTGTCGTGTTAACGGTTCACAACGAAAACGAAAAGATTTTTCAGGCTTTGTGCGCCGGAGCCAACGGTTATCTACTCAAAAACACGCCGCCCGCGCAAATTATTCAGGCTCTCACGGAAGTCATCAGCGGCGGCGCTCCGATGTCGCCGGAAGTCGCCCGCCGCGTCGTCACGCTCTTCAGAAAATTCGCACCGTCCGAAATCTCAGATTACAAATTAACCGAGGCAGAGAAACAAATCCTCAAAATGCTGGTCAACGGGCATCATTATAAAACTGCCGCACACGAACTCGATATTTCGATTCACACCGTTTCATTTCACCTGCGTAATATCTACGCCAAGCTCCACGTTCATTCAAAAACCGAAGCCGTCGCCAAAGCTCTGCGCGAAGGATTAGTTTAAATTTATTTCCGCCGAAAACTTTCACACCTACATACATCAGTAGTTGTTTTTCTCACTACTAAGAATCCACAATATTCATAACTTGAATTGGTTAATCTATTTATAAATTGCGGATTCCCTTTGTTCAAGCTGTTGACCATTAAAGTTGAAAATATTAGGGAGAAACTATTATGGCAGAAAATATTCAGATAATTAGTGGGTCACAGGCAAGATTAGCCGCCCGCCTCTGTAACTTTGTAAAGGGAGGACATTTCTTACTACTCCCCCATCAAAATTGGCTTGATACAAATTTGCGGGAAACTGTTCGCTCCTTAACAAATTGTTGGGTTGATATAATCGGATATGCAAGCAAGCGCGGGAATGCTGATTATAATCATCGTTTATCGATGCTCAGATGTGAATCAGTTAAAGAATGGGTTAAAAATTATTCTGACAAAATTGATTTTCATGTTCCTGATGCAAGAGGAGAGCGTGAAAGCGGGGGTGATGAAAACAATAACGATGGATACTGGCGTGCAGTAGAAATCTACGTTTACGGCTTCAGACCACCGGGACCCAGACCAAAACGACCGGCAAACAGAGTCATGCGTATTGTCAAGCGGGAATTTTTTAAAACGGATGCGATGAATTTTGCTAACGACAAAGATCCGTTAGCTGAAGGTCTTGACTCACTTCTCGGTCGCTGGGGACTTAAACCTCTGGAGCTCGACGAAATGAAGGGATCACGTGAAGTTTCTGAATTCCCACAAAGCTATGGAGTAAACAAAGTCATCCAAAATACGAAGATAACCGTGTCAGCGGTATCTACCTCTACTGTCACCGTAACGGAAACGACGATGCTTTATGAATGGGGAATGCCTGAGCCAAATGTAACTATTATAAAAAATTATCAGCCAACTATTTGGGGAGACGCAAGACCCGTTCAAACCAGGAGTGAAACGGTCTCGCGTGCTTCGGCAAAAGACCTAGACGGAATCATTCCACCCAATCCATAAAATGAAAAATTAGATTTAAGTTTTTATGACGATTAGAATTTTAGATTTAGAGGCACAAATGACAAAAGCAACATTTAAAGATTATTCGAGAACATTTTTCTCAGCCGCATTTTTAATCATTTCGATAATAACTTTATCGCAGGTGGATTTCGCGCAATCGAGTGACCCGGATCATCCGTCGGCTTTAATAAAAGGCGTTATTAACGGTAGCAGTTCCGGCAGTCTGAGCGATGAAAAAACTTATTATTACGCTTTTAATGTGAAGAAGGGAACGCTGACTTTGACGCTGGATATAACGCCGCTGAACAAATCGGATGGGGGCGGCTATGCGGCGTGGACATTACTAAACACAAAATTCGCCACATTAAAAACCGACGTTTTAACGGCACATGCTTCGCCCGAGAGACAAATCAAGGATATGCCGGTGACGATCAAACGCCGGATTATAATGAAAATAGTTGTCTCTGGAAACATGAAATACAAATTCAAATTGGCAGGCAACGCCGTAAATCTCGCGCAGTAATAACAGCACTAGTAATAAGATTGTTAAAGAATTTTGTCCGGCGCGGTATCACCGTTAAAAAATGCGTGATGCCGCACCAAGGGAAATCGCAACCAGAAACACGAGTTGCGGCTGTTTGAATTCACGCGAAAGTTAAGAAAAGTATTTTTGTAAAGGATGTTTGACCGGAAATGAGCGCTCAGAATTTAGTCGGGCAGACGCTCGATGAAAAATACAAAATCCGAAAGGAACTGGGACGCGGCGGAATGGGCGCGGTTTATTCCGCCGTTCATCTCGGGACGAAAAGACCGGTGGCGGTCAAAGTAATCGTGCCGAAGTTTATGAAAAGCGCCGAGTTTATCGAGCGTTTTCGGCGCGAAGCCGAAGCTGCCGGACGGCTTCATCACAAAAACGTCGTTGACGTGACCGATTTCGGTTTTGCGAAAACGCCGGAAGGTCTCCTCGCGTATCTCGTGATGGAATATCTCGAAGGCTGTACGTTGGGCGAGATTCTCGAAGAAGAAAAAAAACTGTCTTTGAAGTGGACGGTTGATATTCTCGAACAGGTTTGCGCCGCCGTCGCCGAAGCGCACCGGCAGGGCATCATTCACCGCGATTTAAAGCCCGACAACATTTGGTTAGAGCCGAACCAGCGCGGCGGCTACACCGCCAAAGTTCTTGATTTCGGCATTGCCAAACTCGATACGCGGAAAGAAGAATTCGGTTTGCCGAACGAATCTACACAGAATTATTTTTCAAACGGAAACGAAAATGCGACTCAAATGCTCGAAGACGACCGCCGGGCGTATAAATCGGGCTACGAAACCATCAAAGCGTATGACGAACAACCGATTCCGAAACCGCCTTCTTCTCTGACGGCATTTATAAATTCCCCGGTTACGCCGTTCTCAGAACAGCAAACTGTCGCCGATGCTGTAGCGCCGCAGGTTACTCCCGAACAATCCGCTTTGCCCGCAAAAGATTTTTATGATAACAAGACTGCCGAATTAACCCGTGTCGGCGCGATGATGGGAACGCCGATTTATATGTCGCCCGAACAATGCCGCGCGGAACAGCCGGGAACGAGTTCGGACATTTACAGTCTCGGCGTTATCGCTTATCAAATGCTTTCCGGGAAAGTGCCTTTTGAAGGTGAGTTTATCTCGATTATTACCGGACATTTGCAGTTTGAGCCGCCGCCTTTACAAGCAAGGAAAATACCGCGAAAGGTGAGGAAGGTAGTTCACGGCGCGTTATCGAAAGAACCGCTAATGCGCCCGCCGACGGCGGAAATCTTCGCCAGCCAGCTTCGTTCGTATTCGGAAAATATCTTCAGTATTTTTCGGCGCGCGCTGGTGATTTACACCGAGAATTTTTCAAAACTGATCTGGTTCAGCCTGCTTCTTTATTTCCCGACAATTTTGCTGGGAGCGGCGACGTTTTTTATCAGCGTTCTAAAGTTCAACGGATTCTTCTCGACGGGTATCGCGGCGGGAATTTCGACTATCGTTTCGAGCCTGATAAAACATCTTAACCTCGCCGCCGGCATTGCTGCCGAAACTCTGGTAGCAGGCGCGGCGGCGTGGATTGTCGTTCAGTATATCGACGCGCCGCTGCGTTCTTTTCGCGTGCTGCGCGCGTTCCGGGCAATCTTTGAAAAATGGAAGCAGCTTGCCTGGATTCTGCCTTTGAGAATTTTAATAAGTTTGTTTATTCAAGGCGATGCGACGGGGTTTTCCACTCCGACGATTTTTCTTTTGTCTTTTATTGACAGTCTGGTGTTTTGGTCTCTGCCGTGTGTCGTAATGCTCGAAAATTTTCGCGGATTCGCGGCATTAAAGCGCGGGTGGAAATTGATCTTAAAGGCTGTCCCAACCGTTTTGGCGGCGATTTTTTTGAATCTTTTTATCTTTTCAGTAACGACAATCTCGACGGTTATTGTCGTTTTTAATGTCGCGGCTTTCGTTTCGCAAAACTTTTTCCCGGCTGTTTTTGAGTTGCCGACGGACGAATTTAGCCGTTTGCTGGAAGGAATTTTAATCATTGCCGTCAAACTGGCAGGCACGTTACTGCTTCCGTTTTTCGCCGTCATCACGACGTTGATTTATCTTAAAACACGACACGCTAGCGGTGAATCAATGAGAATTTTGCTCGATAAGTTTAAGGAAACGGACGTTTTGCAAAGCAACTGGCAAAAGTGCGTCCGCCGCCGCGTCGAACAATCGCAAAGAAGGCTTCACAACCGTTAGACAGGAAACAAAATGGAACGTCAATATTTCAGGAAAATATACGGTTAATTGTTTGTTTTAATTCGCCGGTTAATTTTTGGAGAAAAATGAAAAAGAGAAAATTTTTCCCCATTGTCAAACATTTTCTCGGCAGCGTGAAATAAAATATAGTAAGGCGAAAGAAATTCGGCTTAACTGTTCAAAATTTCGGGAGATATAAAATGAAAAATCTGATTCTACTTTTACTCGTCTGTATTTCCATCAATCTTTCCGTTTCGGCACAACAAACCGCGCCCGATTTGATTTTGTATAACGGGAAAATTTTCACGTCCGATGCGGCGCAGCCGAACGCCGAAGCGATTGCCATTCGCGGCGAACGCATTTTCGCGGTCGGCTCGAACGACGAAATTAAAAAACTTGCAAACGAAAAAACTCGCCTGATTGATTTGCAAGGGCGCGTCGTGACGCCCGGATTCAATGACGCGCATTTTCATTTTATGCCCGACCCGAAAGCCTTTAATCTGCAATTCAAAACGCTTGAGCCGAGTTGGGAAGAAACGGCAACGGCAATCGAAGCGGCGGTTAAAGAAGTTCCGGCGGGCGGCTGGATTTTAGGTTACGTCGGTTCGACCGTTGTTTTGAACGAACAGGTTACACGCTCCGCGCTCGACCGAATCGCGCCGAATCATCCGGTTTTGCTTCGCGCTTATTACGGTCACGGCTACATCGTCAACTCGGAAGCGATGCCGCTTTTGCAGATTAGCGATGAAGAACCCGATCCATTGGGCGGTCGTTTCGAGCGCGTGGGAAACTCGAAAAAAATCAACGGCAGATTTTGGGAATACGCCGAATGGATACCGAATCGGATTTTGGCGAATCAAGTTACGGATGCCGACGCGATTAAAGAACTAAAAAAAATAGCCGATGAAGCCGTCGGTTTCGGCATTACGTCAATGCAGATTATGTCTTCGATGTCGGTTGATCGTTTTGCCAAACTGCTCGTCCG
>JAYVGL010000090.1:0-13133 GCA_043772175.1 Pyrinomonadaceae bacterium
TCCATCGCGGGCAAATCGTCGTGAATCAGCGAATATGTGTGAATCATTTCAATCGCCGCCGCCGTTTTCAATAAACTTTCAGATTCTGCGCCGAACATCCGCCCGACCGCTGAACAGAGCGCGGGACGAAAGCGTTTGCCGCCCGCGAAAACGCTCCAGCGCATCGCCGCGTGAAGATTTTTCGGCGCGGTTTCAGCCGACGGCAGCAGCATTTCGAGCGTCGCATCAACCGCCGCCGCGCATTCGGCAAAGAATTTGTCCAGGTCGTTCATCATCAAAAGAATAACTTGCCGACTTTGAAATCGCCAAAGCGTTCCTGCCTTTGCCAAAATCGGGGAAACGGTTAAAATTAGCCGAAACGAATCAGCCGCGCTTTATCCAATCCGAAAACTTAAAAAGGAAATTTCTAAAAAATGAGTGAAGAAAATAAAACGACCAACGACGATTTTGGCTACGAACGCGAATTACGCACCGATTTGGACGATCACACGCCCGACAAGCCGAAGGGTATGGCACTCCACACAAAAATTTTAATCGGTCTGCTCGTCGGCGTTTTCAGCGGTCTGCTCATCAATCAAATCGCCAAATCCTATCCCGAACAAATCGCCGGTTCTCTCAACTCACTTTTCGGAAAAATCGAACAGCCGCTGACCGCCGCCCAATACGTCGAAGGCTTTATCAAAAATTTCACCGAACCGCTCGGACAATTATTCTTGAATCTGCTGTTGATGATCGTCGTGCCGCTCGTCTTTTCCTCTTTGGTGGTCGGTGTGGCGGGCATCGGCGACATTCGCAAACTCGGACGCATCGGGTTCAAATCGTTTGCTTACTGTCTGGTCATTTCGGCAATTTCGGTGATGATCGGTTTGAGTTTGGCGAACACGATTCAGCCGGGAAAATGGCTTTCGGCGGAAAAAGCCGCCCAGCTTCAAGAGAGATATAAAACGCAAGCCGGAAGTTCGGTCGAGTCGGCAGAAAAAGCCAAACAAGCCGCCGCCGATGATTCGCCGCTGATGTCGGTGGTCAAAACCATCGTGCCGCGCAATGTTTTCAGTTCGATTGCGAGCGAAAATCCGAATATGCTGCACCTGATGTTTTTCGCCCTGATTATCGGTGTCGCCATCACTTTGCTGCCCGAAACCGTCGCCGCTCCCTTCGTTCGCGGTATGGGTGCGCTGTTTGAAATCACGTCGAAAATCATTGATTTGATTATGAAAGTCGCGCCGTATGCCGTCGCCTGTCTGATTTTCAATAATATGGCGCGGTTCGGCGTTGATCTGCTCGGAACGCTCGCCGCGTTTATTTTTACGGTTCTCCTCGGTCTTGGCATACACTTTTTCGGTGTCTATTCGCTTTCGGTCTGGTTTTTGTCGCGCATTAATCCGATTGATTTTTTCCGCCGCGTCTGGCTCGTTATCGTTACCGCTTTTTCCACGAGTTCGTCGAACGCGACCTTGCCGACCGCGCTCCGGGTTTCCGAAGAAAACCTGGGCGTTCCGAAAGAAATCAACAGCTTCGTGTTAACCGTCGGCGCGACGGCGAATCAAAACGGCACGGCACTCTACGAAGGCATCACGGTTTTATTTCTCGCCCAACTCGCGGGCGTTGATTTGACGCTCGGACAGCAGTTGATGGTCGTTTATCTCGCCATTTTAGGCGGCATCGGAACCGCCGGTGTGCCGTCCGGTTCGATTCCGTTTATCATCGGAATTTTAGCGATGATCGGTGTCAATCCCGCCTTGATTGCGATTATTTTGGGCGTTGACCGAATTTTAGATATGTGCCGCACGACCTTGAACGTCGTCGGCGATTTGACGGCGGCGACGTTCGTTGCGCGTTCGGAAGGTTTCGAGCTTCTCAAGAACACGAAAAATGTTTGAAACCGCGCCCCAATCGGTTAAAATTTATACGAGGTAGAATTTATGATGAGCGTCCAAACCCAGCCGCAGCCGCGCCGCCTTCGTTTTACGGTTGACGAGTATTATAAGATGGTCGAACTCGGAATGCTCAAAGATTACGAGAAAGCCGAAATCATCGAAGGAGAACTGATACAAAAAATGGCAATCGGCGACCGGCACGCTTTTATAGTTGATACTTTAACTAAATTTTTCATCAAGAATGTCTCTGATGATGTTCTGGTTCGCGCTCAAAATCCGGTTCGCCTTTCCGACTACGACGAATCTGAACCGGATTTAGCTTTGGCTGATCTGAACAAATTCGACGGCAAACGCCATCCGCGTCCCGAAGAAGTTATTTTGCTGGTTGAGGTTTCCGATTCAACCGTCAAATACGACCGCAATAAAAAATTGCCGCTTTACGCGGAAGCGGCAATTCCCGAAGTTTGGGTTGTTAATTTGCCGAATGAAATCGTCGAAGTTCACACGCAGCCGAGCGTCGGTTTATATCAATTCGTTAAAATTTTCAAACGCGGCGAAATCGTCCAATCCGAAGCATTGCCGGAATTAAATCTCGAAGTTGATAAAATTTTGGGCTAAATCGAGGAGAATAAAAAATGTTTCCCATCGGCGACGATAATTCCGACCGCACGATTACGCCGTATATTAACTACGCGCTGATCGTCATCAACATTCTGGTTTTCGTGGCGTTGCAGCGCATCGGCTCGAACGACTCGTTCACTTACGCTTTTTCGCTCGTCCCGCGTGAGATCACGTCGGGCGTTGATTTGAGCGGTTTGATTGACATAAAAAGCGCGAGCGGCAAAATTATCGGGCAGATTCCGAATTACGAAACGCCGCTCGGTGTCTATTTTAATTTTCTCAGTTCGATGTTTATGCACGGCGGATTTATGCACCTGTTCGGCAATATGCTGTTTTTGTGGGTGTTCGGCGACAACCTCGAGAATCTGCTCGGACACGTTCGCTACGCCGCGTTCTACATCGTCTGCGGATTGGCGGCGGCGGTCGCGCAAATTCTGACGGACACGAGTTCGGTGATTCCGATGCTGGGAGCGTCGGGCGCGATTTCCGGCATACTCGGCGGTTATCTTCTGCTTTTCCCGATGCGCCGCGTCCGCGCTCTGATATTTAATTTTCTAACGGAAGTTCCGGCGTATGTCGCCGTCGGCATTTGGATAGTTTACCAAATCGTCGTCGGCTATCTCTCGTCGGCGGAAACGGGCGGTGTCGCTTACGCGGCGCATATCGGCGGATTTTTCGCCGGTTTGATTCTGGTGAAAATCTTCGCGGTCGGCAGAAAAGTTTGAGTTTTTCCAATTAAATTACATCGGCGAAACTTCGCTCCATCCGGCGAAAGGTGAAAGCCGCGTAGAACAAAATCGCCAGCGTCAAAGCGGCGGAAATGCCGAGTGCCGTCCAGTCGAACGGCTTGTTGAAAAAAGCGGCGCGATAGGCTTCGATTTGTCCGGTCAGAGGATTAAGGGCGAGCAGCCAACGCCACTTTGCCGGAACGAGACTCGCCGGATAAATGATCGGCGTGGCGAACATTCCGAGTTGAATCAAAAACGGCAGCGCGTAACGCACGTCGCGGAACTTGACGTTCAATGCCGACATCCACATTCCGACACCGATTGCCAAAAGACTCGTCAGCAAAACCAAAACGGGCAGCATCAGGATATTAAGCGACAAACCGACACCGTAATAAACCATCAGCACGACGAGCAAACCGAAAGCGATGGCAAAATCGAGCAGACCGGCGGCGACCGATGCCGTCGGGATAATCATTCGCGGGAAATAAATTTTGGTGATTAAATTTGAATTGCCGACCAGACTGTTGCCGCTGCCCGTTACGGCGTTGGCAAAAAAAGTCCAGGGTAGCAGTCCGGCGTAGGCGAACAGCGGATACGGAATATCGTCGGACGGCATTCCCGCCAGTTTCCCGAAAAAAAGCGTGAAAATCAGCATCGTAAACAGCGGCTGAATAATCGCCCACGCCGCGCCGAGCAGCGTTTGTTTGTAGCGGACGCGCACGTCGCGCATCGCCAAAATGTAAAGCAAATCACGATACTGCCAAAAATCCCGCAAATTCAAAGGAACCCAGCCGCGACTCGGCTCGATAATCACCAGCGGCTGTTCGGGCAAAGGGTGAAAAGTCGGCGCGTCAGCGGCGGAACGGTTAATCTTCATTAAATCTATTTTTTGGAAACTGCCTTAATCGGCTCACGAAAAAATCTTCAAATCGCTTTGCACCATTTCCGCGATCATTTCCCGCAAAGTATATTTCGGCTGCCAGCCGAGCTGCCGCCGCGCTTTCGCCGCGTCGCCGATCAACAGATCAACTTCCGTCGGGCGAAAATAAACGGGGCTGACGGCGACGACTTTCTGCCCGATTGGAACTTGAAAGCTTTTGTCGCGGCAGGCGGCGACGATGCCGGTCTCTTCAACGCCTACGCCGGTAAATTCGATTTCAATGCCGATTTCATCGAACGCCATTACCGAAAAATCACGAATCGAAGTCGTGATTCCGGTGGCGATCACGTAATCTTCCGCCCGTTCCTGCTGCATCATCAGCCACATCGCTTCGACGTAATCTTTGGCGTGTCCCCAATCGCGTTTGGCATCGAGGTTTCCCAAATAAGTCGTCTCCAGCTTGCCGAGCGCAATCTGCGCGACGGCGCGGGTGATCTTGCGCGTCACGAAAGTTTCGCCGCGCAGAGGGCTTTCGTGGTTGAATAAAATTCCGTTAACCGCGTAGATATTATACGCTTCGCGGTAATTGACCGTGATCCAGTGCGCGTAAAGTTTGGCGACTCCGTAAGGCGAACGCGGATAAAACGGCGTGGTTTCACTCTGCGGAATTTCCTGCGCCAGACCGAAAAGTTCGGAAGTCGAAGCCTGATAGAATTTGGTTTTCTCCACCAAACCCAAAAACCGAATCGCTTCGAGCATCCGCAAAACGCCGAGACCGTCGGCGTTGGCGGTATATTCGGGCGTGTCGAAACTGATTTTGACGTGGCTCTGCGCGGCGAGATTGTAAATTTCGTCGGGCTGCACGGTTTGAATAATTCGTATCAGATTGCTGGCATCGGTCATATCGCCGAAATGAACGATGAAATTCGGATTCGGTGTCGGCTCGATCAGATGATCAATCCGCGCCGTGTTTATTAAGGACGAACGCCGCTTGACACCGTGAACTTCGTAGCCTTTCGCCAGCAGAAAATCCGCCAGATATGCTCCGTCCTGCCCGGTGATGCCGGTGATGATGGCTCGTTTTGTCATTTGCTGTTTCTAAAAAATCCCTGCTTCGTCAAGTATTCGACAAACGGCGCGGTCGTTTTGTCAAAGCTGTAATGCGCGGCGGCTTGCAGACAGTTGCGCGAATAATAATCGAAGTTTGCCTCGACTTTCTCGACCGCATCTCTAATCGTCGCCGGTTTCAAATCTTCGATCAAAACGCCGCAGTCGAATTCTTTAATCGGCTTTAATCCCAAAATATCCTGTCCGACGACCGGCACGCCCGCCGCCAGATATTTGAACATTTTGCCCGAAGGCGCGGAGTGATAATTAAAAGTGTCAACCCATCCGATTTCAAAATTGTAAAAGCAAAATCCGATTCTAAACTGCCGCAGATAACCGACGACCGCGCCGTCGTCCAAATAACCGCTGTCGAAAATCAAACGTCCGCTCGTCTTCAAATCCCGAAAGTCGGTTTCGATTCGCGCTCGGTCGGCGGACGGCAGCGCACCTTTGACGTTTAAAGTGTATTCGGGAAACGCCCGCAAAAACTCCAGACAATGATAAAAACCGAACGGATTCCAAGCCGTGCCGCAGTAAACCAGACTTCGCCGGTTCACGTCGTTTTTCGGCGCGGCGTAAACCGGCGCGTTCTGCACGAAAAAAGTTTTCAAGCCGCGATTTTTGAACAGATGTTCGTAACGCTCTTTCGTTTGAATGACGACCGAATTGACGTTCTCAAAATCGCAGCGGTTGTAAAATTTATCGTTTTCCGTGATTTCCAATGATAGAAACTCGACCTCTTTGCCCAGAATCTGCGTGTAAAGCAGATTCTGAAAATCCACCGCGATAATGTAATCGGGCGATTCCGCCGCGAGCAAATTTCTGACGACGGTAAAATCATAAATGACATCGGTCTCGAATTTCCACTTTTTCAGCGCGGCGATGTCGCGGTCGAAAATCGCCCGTAAATCGAAAAATCGCCGGTAGAATCGCAAACGATTTCTGCCCGTCAATCTTTCTTTATAAATTACGCGCCGGTCGTTCAAACGCTCGAAGTCGAACGCTTCCGGGTTTTCGGCAATGATGTTGACCTCGAATTTTTCCGACAGCAGATCGTATAAACTGATGACCGTCGGCGAATACGCCAGATGTGCGCCGCTGAACAGAATCGTAACCTTTTTTTTCATCGGCGCATCGCTTCGACAATTGACCGAAAAGTTTTATCCAGTTCGTCAATACAGTGGTTGCGCTCCAGGTTGACGATTGCCAAATCTTTTATCACGCCGTCTTTTTCCGCCGCCGGAATCGCTTCAAATTCGTAAACTTTTTCCTGCACGTGCCACAATTTGCAGTTGGTTTCCGCCAGCAGAGAAAAAATTTCGCCGAGACTGCCGCTGATTTCCGCCGTGTCGTTGCCGTCTTTTTTGTAAACTTTGTTCGCCGCAAAAGTCAGTCGTTCCGGGGGAATTTCGCCCGCCAACGCCGCCTTGATAAATTCGTCAATCTCCGACTGCAACTGCTTTTCCTGCTGCGCCAGACTTTTCAGCCGCGCCGCGTCTTCCGTGTGAAACTGTTTTAATTTTACGGTCGTCAGCTTATCGCCCAAAGTTCCGAGTGTTTCCGCCATAATCCTTAATTTTCCTGCTCCATCATCATTTTCGCCAGGTCTTCGATGCCGGTCTGCGCCCGCCAGCCGAGCGAATTTATCAAAGCCGGATTCGAGACTAAAATTTTATACTCCGGCGTGTAATCTTCAACAATCGTTACGTATTCGCGCCAGTCTCGATCAGCCGCCGCGAAACATAATTCGAGCCAGTCTTCGATGCGGTGCGCTTTTCCGCTGCCAATCACGGCTTCGTTAACCTGATCCTGATTAACCAGAAGCCAAACCGCTTCGACGACATCGCCGGCGAAATTAAATTCCTTGCAAACGCCGATGTCGCCGAGTTCAAGCGGCGCGCCGTTTTTGGCGGCACGGGCGATTTTCTGGTTAACGTGCGCCGCGCCGCGCCGCGGGCTGTCGTGATTGAAAAAATAGCCGACGTAAATTTTCAAACCGAGAAGCCGATAATAGCGGGCGGCGTAAACCGCCTGAATGCGGCTGACGGCATACGGCGAAAGGGCAGCGAAATTCGTGTTTTCGTCAATCGGTGCGCCGTCGTTTTGAAACTGCATCGCGCTCCCGGACAAAAATACTTTGGCGTTTCCGCCGTGCCGGTGAACCGCTTCCAGAATGTTGAGCGTTCCGGTCGAAATCGCCAGATGATTGTCAAAAACGGCTTCGTGCCGCGTCGTCGAATTCGCCGCCAGATGAAAAACGTATTCGGGCTGAAACTTTTTGATCGTCTTTTCGACAAAATTCCAATCCGCGACATCGCCAATTAAATCGCCGCCGGAGCGCGAAATTTTGACGGTTTCGACATCGTGCCGCCGAAGTAAATCCGCCAGATAAAAGCCGTCCTGTCCGTTTGCCCCAAAAATTATCGCCGTCATTTTTTAAGATTTCACGATTTCAATCGTCGGCAAAGGGAAAATAAAACCGACTCCTTTGTCCAGCATCGCGCGTTCGCGCTTCACGAATTCCGCTTTGAAATGCCACGGCAAAACCAGATAATAATCCGGGTGTAACGCTCTGGATTCGGCTTCGCTGACAATCGGAATGTTCGTCCCCAAAGTTCGCGCTCCGTATTTGTCGGGGTTGCGTTCGGCGGCATAGTCAATGAGTTCGCTGTTGATGCCGCAAAACTGCAAAATCGTGTTGCCTTTGGTCGAAGCTCCGTAAATATGGATGCGCTTGCCTTCGCTTTTCAAATTTTTAAGAAGCGTGAAAAGCGCGGTTTTTTCCTTTTCGATGCGCCTTTGAAATTCCCGATACGGCGCGTCCGTGTCTAACTCCAAATCGAATTCCTGCCCGCGAACCCGATTGATAAAACGCTGACTTTCAATCGTATTATAGCCGACGTGCGCGTCGTGCGTCGCCAGACAGCGCAGACTGCCGCCGTTGATTTCATTGAAAGAAACATCGAAAATTTGCAGTCCCGCGAGTTTTAGAATTTTTTCGATCACCGCCAGACTGTAATACTCCAGATGCTCGTGGCAAATCGTGTCGTAGGAATTGAGCCGCAGCATCTCCGGCAGATAAGACATTTCAAACGTCCAAATTCCGTTCTCCGCCAAAAGATTTTTGATGCTGCGGCAAAACTCGACCGGATTCTCCAGATCGTAAAACATCGCAATCGAAGTGATAATGTCAATTTTGCCCGCGCCGACGATTTCGTTCAAACGCTTTGACGGGAAAATATCCTGAATCACCTGCAAGTTTTCGCCCGCCGCTTCCTGCGCCACGTCCGACGGGTCAACGCCGTATTTGATGAAATTCGGCGGATAATTTTTCAGCAAAGTCCCGTCGTTGCAGCCGATGTCCAGAACCGTCGCCTGCGGCTGATTCCAAAAACTCGCCGCCTGTTCCGCGATGCTTTTCAGATGGACACGCATCGTCTCGTTCGTGCCGGAACGATACCAGTAAGCGGCGTAGAGAATTTCCGGCGGAACGCTGTGCTTCATTTGCAGAAGTCCGCAGGCGTTTTCGTCGAGCGTCGGATTGCAGCGCACGATTTCACACGGAATTTTCCGCATCGGCGGCAACTCCTTGCCTTCTTTGACGAACGAACCTTGCAGATATTGTTCGCCCAGATCAATGGCGGGCGTTAAAGAATCGGAACCGCAGACGCGGCAGGTTTGACGATATGTTAGGTGCATCGGTAATTAAAATTTTTCTACGGATTGCAGACGATTATTCTTCTGATAAAGATAAAAATCGTATAAATTTCGATTGACGAAAATGTTGTTGGCGTAAGTTTCCGCGAAGGAAAAATAGCCTTTGCCGACAAAGAAATCGTGGATTTCCGTTAGCCGGTAAGTCGCACCGTCGTCTTTGTAGGCGAGCGTTTCGACGCAGAAAACCGCCGGATTATAATGCTCAAAATCGAAAGTCTCCAAAATTTGCAAATCCCAGCCCTCGACATCAATCGAAACTAAATCCGGGCATTCGGTAAAATAATCGGCGATAACTTCGTTGACGTTCAGCAGCGGCATTTTCAAAACGCGCTCGACTTTGAATTTTTTCCCGTTCATCCCGACCGTTTCCCAGTGCTTCGCTTCGGCGGCGGAAAACGTGCTTAAACCGTCGGCTTCTGACGGGAACAGGTAAAAGTCGGCTTCCGAGACATTTTCCTCCGTCCCGATTCCGACGTTGAGCGTCGTGTCGCGTGGTCTTTCGGCTTTTAATTTGTCGCACAAAAAAGCGTTCGGCTCGACGAGAACGCCTCTGAAGCCGCGTTCGTAAAACAGATAAGTGTTGCTGATAAACTGCGGATTGTTCGCGCCGATGTCCAAATAAGCGATATTTTTAACCGTCAAATCGTCGAACAAACGCGCAATGATGACATCTTCGCCGAACTGCGAATAGGAATCTTTGCACTTTATTTTGCCGCCGACCGAACTTTTGCCGATTTCTTTGATTCGCCGCAGTTTCGATTTCGCCCGCGAAAGAAAATTCGGCGGCGGGGCGGCATTTTTTAGCGGCAGTTTGATTTGGTATCGGTCAGCGGGCGCGGCTTCAAAACGAAAATTATTCAGAATTTCCTCGAACCTTTTTCGGAAATTATCCGGCGACCAGTCGTTTTGAATCTGCCGCACGGCGCGTTCGGTGTTTTCGATTGCGCCGCGCAAAGTCTGATAGGGAAACGGTTTAATGTATTTTTGAATGTGGCGGAAAGTGTTGTTTTTCGAGATGCTCAAAGGTCTGCCGCTCGCAATCGCCTGATCGGTCGTCGCCGCCAATCCGTGCATATTGCGGTCGTAGAGAAAACAATTGATGGTATTTTCACGACACCATTCGATCAACTCCGGCTTGCTCATAAATTCGTGCGTCACCGTTACTTCGATTCCCGGCTTCGCTTTTTTAACGCACATTTCCGCCAACTTTTTGGCGTAATCGCGGCTTTCGTCGGCGTAGGTCGCGTAGGGAATATTGATTCGCACGACGGCGCGGTCAAATTCCCGGTTCACCGCGTCAATCAAATGACCGAAACCTTTGCCTTCGGTCGCAAACCCGAAACTGCCGATGACGGGAACGTCTTTCGGCGCGTATTCGGTGGGCGCGTCGAAGGTTTCCAGCGGTCGCGGGAAAGCGAAAACATTTTTCTGCGCGACGTTCAGCGTCGGGTCGAGGACGCAGTATGCGTCGAAATCGTCGGGCGAGCAAAAGACGAACGGATCATTCGGCGAGACTTCCAAAACCATCGTCATTTTTACGCCGGGCAAAAGTTTCTTAATTGCTTCGGTGTCAAGCCAAGACATCGTAACGATATGATAATTAAAAAAGTAAAAATCATAGCCGGTCGAAATCGTGCGGCTGGCGGCACTTATTTCAATGTATTCGAGCGCGTATTTTCCCGAACCGGAAAGACATTGAAAAGTCATTTTCCCCGATTCGTAAATGCTGTCCTGCGCGGCGGGACAATTGATGAAAAGCCCGTTTAATTTCTTCGCACTCATATCTCACCGATTTGTTTGACCGCCACTTCGCACGGCGAAAATATCAACCCGTAATCCATTCCCTCGCTCTGCGCGTATTTCGTGCCGGAATCAAAAACCGAGAAATATATCACGTCTTCGATCAATTCAATAATAAGCTGATGCGGAATAAACAGCGCAAACGTCAGCGAATAATTGTTCGGGCGCAGAACGGCGGGCGGAATCGTGAAATTAACTTCAAACGCCCGGCAGTTTTCGCTCAAATCGTTAAGCTCCGCGTCCGTCGTAAAAACCGTGATGTTTCTGCCGTCTTTGACGACCATTCGCAATTCCGCGCCGCGCATCATTTTCTCGACGACGCATTTTACGTTGATACGAACGGCTTCGTCGTGGCGAAACGATTTTTGTTCGAGTGCTTCGTCGTTCAAAATCGCCGCGCTGCTCACAAACATTTCACGGTGTTTCTGCAAATCGTCCGCCGTGTAAACCGCAGCTTTCGACTTGTTTTGATTAACGTAAAAATCAATCACCGCAGCCGTTTTGTCGTTCATCGCGACCGCGCCCTGCTGCAGTAAAATCGTCCGCTCGCATAATTGCGCGACGGTTCCCATCTGATGACTGACGAACAAAACCGTTCTGCCGGTTTTGCTCACCTCGTCCATTTTGCCCAGACATTTTTTTTGAAATTCGGCATCGCCGACCGCCAAAACTTCGTCCACGATTAGTATCTCCGGTTCGAGATGCGCCGCCACCGCAAACGCCAGCCGCACGTACATCCCGGAAGAATAATGCTTGACCGGCGTGTCGAGAAAATTTTCGATTTCGGCGAAAGCAACTATTTCGTCGAACTTAGCGGCGATTTCCGTTTGCCGCATTCCGAGAATTGCGCCGTTCAGAAAGATATTTTCTCTTCCCGTCAACTCGGCGTGAAAACCGGTTCCGACTTCCAAAAGCGAAGCGACGCGCCCGTAAAGTTCAATTTTGCCGCCGGTCGGTTCGGTGATGCGCGAAAGAATTTTCAGCAAAGTTGATTTACCCGCGCCGTTGCGCCCGATAATGCCGATGACTTCCCCCGGCGACACCTCAAAATTGACGTTTTTCAAAGCCCAGAAACTGTTTTCGGTTTGATTTCGGTCGCGTCTGAAAACCTTAAACGGCTTTCGCGCCGCTTCGACGATTGACTCGCGCAAAGTCGAATAAGTTGTTTGTCCGCCGCCCAAGCGATACTGCTTGCTTAAATTTTCAACTCGAATGATCGGCTTCATAAAGATTTACGGCAAACTTCAATCGGAGGCGGCTTCCGAAAGCAGAACTGCTTCAGAAGAACAATCGGCGCAAATTCAAAAAAATGCCGTAGAAAATTCATTTTACGGAGCGGTCAAAAACGCGGAGATTTCCGAACTCGCATCGGTCAGTAAAACTTTCAATTCTTCGACGGAAATATTTTTGTCTTTCGACGAATACTCGCCGCCGAGAGCGGGCGTAAAATCTTTTTCTTCGCGCAGTTCCGGCAGAACCGGCAAAATCACGTAGTAATCGCCGCGCTCAACCGTGCGGAAACATTCTTCTTCGGAAACCATTATCTCGTGAACCTTTTCGCCCGGTCGGATGCCGGTATAAATTATCGGCAAATCCTTTTCGCCCATTAACGCTCTGGCGACATCGGTAATCTTGGCGGCGGCGACTTGCGGAACAAAGGTTTCGCCGCGCCTACCGTCCTTGATCGCCGCGAAAACCGTGTCCACGGCTTTATTCAAACTCAGCAGAAAGCGCGTCATTTCTTTTAACGTAACGGTGATCGGCTGATTTTTCCGAATTTGCTCGACGAACAGCGGCACGATTGAACCGCGGGAAGCGATGACGTTGCCGTAACGAACGCACATAAAATTCGTGTGCTGACAATCGCGGTTGGCTTCCAGCAAAACCCGTTCCTGCAACGCTTTGGTCATTCCCATCACGTTAATCGGCTTGCACGCTTTGTCGGTTGAGATGCCGACGACGGTTTCAATCGGCAGATTGTTTTCGCGGATGGCGCGGGCGACGTTCTGCGCTCCGAAGATATTTGTCTGGACGGCTTCAAAAGGAAAGTATTCGCACGACGGAACCTGTTTCAGAGCCGCCGCGTGAAAAACGATGTCGGCATCGCGCATCGCGGCGAGCAGTGCCGGATAATCGCGCACGTCGCCGATGCGAAAATTTAATAAATCCTGCGAGTTTTCATAAATCACGTCGTCGGTCGCGGTTTTTTTGTGCATAAAATCAAGCCGCATATAATGCTGTTTGGCTTCGTCGCGCGAAAAAACCGTAATCCGCGCCGGTTTGCCCATTTCGCCCGTCAAGAGCCTGCCGACCAGAGTTTGTCCGAGCGAACCCGTGCCGCCCGTTACCAAAATTCTTTTTCCTTCTAAATTCAACATAAGCAGTGTTTCGGATTTGCCGTCC
>JAYVGL010000091.1:0-4386 GCA_043772175.1 Pyrinomonadaceae bacterium
GCCGGACAATCAACGCAACTCGTCGTCGGCGCGACGGCGAGTTCCGACACGACGATTCTGCACAAAGCCGAATCGCTTTACAAAAAATTTGATTTGCGCCGCGTTTATTATTCAGCATTCACGCCGATTGAAAATACGAATCCGCTCTTGTCCGAACCGCCGACACCTTTGATGCGCGAACATAGGCTTTACGAAGCCGATTGGCTGATTCGCCATTACGGTTTTACGGCGAGCGAAATTACGCACGGCGCGCAGTCGGAGAATTTAGACCTGGAAAAAGACCCGAAACTTTCGTGGGCGTTGCGGCATCGTGATTATTTCCCGATTGATGTCAACAAAGCGTCCGCCCGACAACTCCTCCGCGTTCCCGGTTTGGGCGCGAGAAACGTTGCACGGATTTTGAAAATTCGTCATTATCATCAAATTAAATTGGAAGATTTGGCGAAACTGCGCGTTCGGATGTCGAATGCAAAATGGTTTGTCATCACGGCTGATTACAATCCGAATGTTTATCAACTGGACGCGGAAAAATTGGAAGAAAGATTAAAACCGAAAGCGATTCAGCCGTCGCTGTTCGATGTTTTTCTAAACACGGCGGTGTCCGGCGAACTTTGAACTCACTGCGAACTCTGCGCCTCTGCGTGAGAAAATGTTTTACGCAGAGGCGCAGAGTTCGCAGTGAAAAACAAATATCTTGATTTATATTTCCATCGAAAACACCTTTAAAGGCTGGCGCGAGGCGGCGCGGAAATGTTTGGGTAACGACATCGCGCCCGAAGAAATTTTGTGGACGTGCGACGCGCAGAACGGTTTGTTTGCCGACAATTTAGCGAATAAAAATATCGAGCAAATCTTTAAAATCCCAGCTGACTTTTTTCCGCTCGCCGAAACGGTCGTCTGCTTTAGCGACGCTGAAAGATTCGCGCTGCTTTACCGTCTGCTGTTCCGAATCGTTCACGAAAACAAAAATCTTCTGCATATCGAATCGGATGACGACGTGCGAAAAGCGCGTTTAATGGAAAAAGCGATTTACCGCGACATTCACAAATTTCACGCTTTCGTGCGCTTTCGGAAAGTCGAAATTGACGCGCAGGAAATCTTCGTTGCGTGGCACGAGCCGCATCATTACACGGTAGAGCGTTCCGCGTCGTTTTTCGTCAGACGTTTCGGCACAATGCGTTTTTCGATTCTGACACCGAAAACCTGCGCTCATTGGGATTTGGAAAATCTGGCTTTTACCCAAGGCGTGTCGAAAGAATCTGCGCCGAAACAAGACGCGGCGGAAGATTACTGGCTCATTTATTATCAATCAATTTTCAACCCGTTTCGCTTGAAAATAAAAGCGATGAAAAAGGAATTGCCCGTCCGACATTGGCGAACTTTGCCGGAGGCGGTTTTAATTCCCGAATTGATTCGTAAGGCAAAACATCTCGAAAGTAAGAAGCGGTTTTAAATCGTTTGTCGTTTGCGGTATTCGGAAACCGTGTAAAAAGCCAAAATCATCGCCGCGCCGCCTGAAACGTCAAGCAGAACGTCATAAACAGAACCCGTCCGCGAAGCGTTGTAGCTTTGATTTGTTTCGTCAATCGAAGCGACGAGCGCGACGAGGAGAAAGGCAAACAGGAACCAAAAACGGCGCAGAAACATCAGCCTCGAACTCGAAAATGCCCTCGAAGCCCAAAACGCCAGCATCGCGTATTCGGTAATGTGCGCGAGTTTACGAATGTAACCGTGATAAATTATCAAGATTTCTTCGGGCGAGTTCGGGAAAAGAAATTCCAAAAGCGGACGAACAAAACGCGAAGTATTAGACATCGAGGCTTGCCCGGTCGAAAGAAATAAAATCAGACCAACCCACAAAATCAAAGGCGCGTAACGGTAAAACCGCCCGCGCCAATCGTTTTTTTGCGAAGTTGGAACCATAAATAAAAACGAATTACGAAGTGTGAAAACATTCGTAATTCGTAATTTGAAATTCGTAATTATCTAAGCCGCCGCCGCCGCGCCGGAAACGACTTCAATAATTTCTTTGGTAATCGCCGCCTGCCGGATGCGGTTCATATTCAAAGTCAAAGTGTCAATCAATTCGCCCGCGTTTTTCGATGCGGAATCCATCGCCGTCATTCGCGCACCTTGTTCGGACGCGGTTGATTCGAGCATTGCGCGATAAATTTGCGTTTCAACTTGCTTTGGAAGCAGTTTGCTGAAAATCTCGCTCGCCGGCTGCTCGTAAATGTATTCGGCTTGCGCTGAACTGTTTGTTTCCGCCTCAACCGGCGCGATACGCTGAATCGGCAAAAGTTGTTCGACTTTGACTTCCTGCGACATCACGGTTTTGAATTCGGTAAAAACGAGGAAAACTTTATCAATGGTCGCATCTTCAGTGAATGTTTTGATGATTCGGGCGGCAATCTCTACCGCGTCCGCGTGAGCGACACGTCCGGTTGAGGTCAAGCCGAGATATTCTTCGATAAAAGTCATTTGGCGGCGTTTGAAAAAGTCGCGCCCTTTGCGTCCGACCGGAATCATTTCCGCCGATTTGCCCGCGTTCGCCTTCAAAAAATTCTGCGTTGCTTTCATCAAATTAGTATTGAAACCGCCGCACAAACCTTTATCCGCGCTGACCAAAACGATCAGATATTTTTCGTCACCGCGTTCGTCGAGCAGCGGCGATGAAAATTCGTCGCCGACCCGCGCACTCAAATTACCGAGAATCTGCGACATTTTAACCGCAAACGGACGCGCCGCCGTTACGCGGTCGGTCGCCCGTTTGAGTTTCGCCGCCGCGACCATTTTCATCGCTTTGGTAATTTGCTGGGTGTTTTTGACGGACTTGATGCGCCGCCGCATATCTAAAAGACTTGCCATATAAATAGGTTTCAGGTTTCGGGTTTCAGGTTTCAGGTTATAACTTTAAACCTTGAACCTGAAACTTTGAACCGATTATGCTTTTGCCATCGCCGTTTTGCTTTCGCTCCAGCGCGTCGCTTTGAAATCTTCGACGGCTTCTTTCATCGCCGCTTTCAAATCGTCGTCAATTGATTTTTTGTCGCGCATCGTCTGCAAAACCGCCGGGTGCGAATTTTCGATAAATTTGAAAAGTCCTTCTTCAAAGCGTTTCAACTCAGCGACTTCGATGTCGTCCGCCATTCCGTTGGAAACCGTCCAGATAATCAAAACCTGTTGTTCGACCGGCATCGGCTGATATTGTCCCTGTTTCAAAACTTCGGTCAGACGTTTGCCGCGTTCGAGTTGATTCTGCGTTGATTTATCCAAGTCCGAGCCGAACTGCGCGAACGCCGCCAGTTCGCGGTATTGCGCCAAGTCAATTCGCAAAGTTCCCGCAACCTGTTTCATCGCTTTGATTTGCGCCGCGCCGCCGACCCGCGAAACCGAGTTGCCGACGTTGATCGCCGGACGAACGCCGGCGTTGAAAAGATCGGATTCGAGAAAAATTTGACCGTCAGTAATCGAGATCACATTCGTCGGAATATACGCCGAAATATCGCCTGCCTGCGTTTCGATAATCGGCAAACTGGTTAAACTGCCGCCGCCGCGTTTGTCCGACATTTTCGCCGCCCGTTCGAGCAGGCGCGAGTGAAGATAAAAAACGTCGCCCGGATACGCTTCACGACCCGGCGGTCTTCTCAAAAGCAATGAAATTTCACGATACGCCGCCGCCTGTTTCGATAAATCGTCGTAGATCGTCAAAGCGTGACGACCATTATCGCGGAAAAATTCGCCCATCGCCACGCCCGTATAAGGCGCGAGATACTGCATCGCCGCCGGATCGGAAGCCGAAGCGTTGACGATAATCGTATATTCCATCGCGCCGCTTTGTTCCAATCTTTGACGAACCTGCGCGACGGTCGAAGCCTTCTGACCGATAGCGACGTAAACGCAAATCACGTCTTTGCCTTTTTGATTGATGATCGCGTCAATAGCCACGGCGGTTTTGCCCGTTTGACGGTCGCCGATAATCAATTCGCGCTGTCCGCGTCCGATGGGAACCATCGAATCAATCGCCTTCAAACCGGTTTGCAAAGGCTCTTTCACCGGCTGGCGGTCAATAATTCCCGGCGCGATGCGTTCGACCGGATTGTATGTGTCGGTGACGACATCGCCTTTGCCATCAATCGGGTTGCCGAGCGCGTCAACGACGCGTCCGACGAGCGCGTCGCCGACCGGCACGGACATAATCTTTCCGGTGCGTTTTACTTCGTCACCTTCTTTAATTTTCTGAAAATCGCCGAACAAAACCGCCCCGACTTTATCTTCTTCGAGGTTCAGCGCAAGTCCGCGCACGCCGAACGGAAACTCGATGAGTTCGCCCGCCATCACCTTTTCGAGTCCGTGAATTTCCGCGATTCCGTCGCCGACTTTGAT
>JAYVGL010000092.1:0-6613 GCA_043772175.1 Pyrinomonadaceae bacterium
TGTTCCGATGGACAGATTGATCGTCGGCGATGTCGGTTACGGCAAAACCGAAGTGGCGATGCGGGCGGCGTTCAAAGCCGTGATGGACGGCAAACAAGTTGCGGTTTTAGTTCCGACGACCGTTTTGGCATATCAGCATTCGGAAACTTTCAAAACCCGATTCGCCGCGTTTCCCGTGAAAACCGAGCTTTTATCGCGCTTCCGTTCGGCGAAAGAGCAAAAATCCGTCGTCGAAAAAACCGAAAAAGGCGAAGTTGATATTTTGATCGGGACGCATCGAATACTATCGAACGATGTCAAAATGCCGAAACTCGGCTTGGTCGTCGTGGACGAAGAACAGCGTTTCGGCGTGGCGCACAAAGAGAAATTAAAACAGTTGAAAAAGAAGGTTGACGTGCTGACTTTGAGCGCGACACCGATTCCCAGAACTCTGAATATGTCGCTTCTCGGAATGCGCGATATGTCGGTGATTGAAACGCCGCCGCGTGATCGTCTGGCGATAAATACGCAGGTCGTTCAGTTTTCCGAAGGCGTGATAAAGTCGGCGATTGAACTGGAAATGGCGCGAAACGGGCAGGTTTTCTTTATTCACAACCGCGTCGAATCAATCGAATCAATCGCCGCGCACATCAAAGACATCTGCCCGAACGCCCGCATCATTTTCGCGCACGGACAAATGAACGAAAAAGAAATGGAAGAAGCCGTGCTGGATTTCGTCGCTTATAAATACGATGTTTTGGTGGCGACGACGATCATCGAAAACGGCATTGACATTCCACGCGCCAACACGATTATCATCAATCGCGCCGACAATTACGGCTTGTCGCAGCTTTACCAACTGCGCGGTCGCGTCGGTCGGTCGAATCGCCGCGCCTACGCTTATTTATTGATTCCGTCCGAGTTGGAATTAACGCCGATTGCGCGTCGGCGTTTGAGCGCGATTCGTGAATTTTCCGATTTGGGCGCGGGTTTCCGAATCGCGGCTTTGGATTTGGAATTGCGCGGCGCGGGAAATATTTTGGGCGGTCAGCAATCGGGACAATTGGACGCGCTCGGTTTCGATTTATATACCAAAATGCTGGAGCGCACGATTCAGGAATTGAAGGGCGAAACGGTCGAGGACGAAACGAGCGTTTCGATCAATCTCGGCGTTGATCTGGCGATTCCGCAGGATTATATTTCGGAAACTTCGCAGCGTTTGCGGACTTACAAACGCATTTCATCCGCCGAATCGGAAACGGTTTTGGGACAGATTAACACCGAGATCAACGACCGTTATGGCAAAATGCCCGATTCGGTCAACAACCTTTTCGATTATGCCCGCCTTCGGAAAACCGCCGAGCAGATGCACGTCGTCTCCGTTGATAAGGCAAACAACGGTCTGGCGATAAAGTTGGGCGAAAATGCCAAAGTCGCGCCGGAAAAGTTGATGGGATTTCTATCGAAAAACTCGACGGCAAATTTTTCGCCGAACGGCATTCTGCGCGTCGAAGTGAAAGTGGAAAACCTAATCGAAGCAGCGCGGACGATTTTAGAGGAAATTCGCGCTTAACGGCGAAAGATTTTCAGCCGCGAAAACCGCGAATGGACACGAAGTATTTTTGAATTTATTCGTGTCCGTTCGCGGCTTTCGCGGCTGAGTTTTTTGGTTAAGAATCCTTCTCTTTGCCGCTCTGTGCCGTATTTTTTTGCGTTGCCGCAGGCGGTTTCGGTTGAACGGTCGGCTGTGCGGCTGGCTTGACCGTCGGTTTGACAACCGGCGCGGTCGGCGTTTTTGCCGGATTCGGCGACGGATTGGTCGCCGGTGTCGGCGTTGGCTGAACGGCATTGGCGTTGTTATTGGCAGGCGAAATTTTACCGTTCGGCGTTGCCGTCGGTTTCACATTCGCGTTGGTGTTCGCATTTGCCGGAACGGGAATACGTTCGTAAACCGTGCCGTCGCTGTCCCGCATAAAAATGCTGTTCGGATTGTTCGGGTCAATCATCTGACCGCCCTGTGGAACGTAAACGGGTGCGCCCGGCGGCGGACCGCTGCCGCCCCAGTAATTTCTGCCGTCGCCGAGTCCGTCGCCGCCGTTTTGCAGCGTCGGCGGAATCTGCATCGGCATCATCATATTTGAATTTCCCGTCGTCTGTCCCGGCTGATACGGAATCAAGCCCGCCATTCCCTGTTCGTTCATTCCGGTCGCCGGATTGAGCGGCTGCACCGGCTGACCGTTGACATCGCTTTGCAAAGTCGTCGGATTCGTCTGCTTGGTCGAAGTCAGATAAATCAGCCCGACCGCCAGCAGTGAAATTCCCGCCAGCACGACGAACGCGGTTTTCCAGAGATTGTTCGCGTTTTCCGGGACATCGGAAATCGGCGGCGCGGCGAACGGCTCCGCGATAATCGTGTGGTCGGTCGCACGGTTCAAATCGGCGGCGAATTCGTGCGCCGACTGGTAGCGCATTTCGGGATTTTTCGCCAACGCTTTCAACACAATCGGTTCGATGTCGGGAATAATGTCTTGGCGAAAAGCCGAAAGCGGCGCGGGCGGATTGCCCGATTGTTTAATAAGCAGTTCGGTCGGCGTTCCGGCGACGAACGGCACTTCGTCCGCCAGCATTTCGTAAAAAATCACGCCGAGCGCGTAAATATCCGAACGCGCGTCGGGCGTTGCGCCCAAAGAATTTTGTTCGGGCGAAAAGTATTGCCGATTCTTCAGCGAAACTTGCTGCGGATCGCTTTCGTTCGCGCCGAAATCAAGCAGTTTGACGGCTTCCGTTCCGTTCGGATTTTTTATCAGCAGGACGTTTTCGCCGTTCAATTGTCCGTGGACGATGCCGTAGGCGTGAGCGGCGGACAAGGCGGCGGCGATTTGAGCGGCGAGGCGGACGGCGCGATTGACGGGAAGTTTGCCGTCGCGCTTGAGAGTTTCCGTTAAAGTTTCGCCGTCGGCTCCGTCGAAAACGATGTAAACCGCGCCGTTTTTGTCCGTCCCGAAATCGGTCGCGTTCAGGATATTCGGATGCGCCAGATGCGAAGCTTTTTTCACCTCGGCGGAGAAACGCGCGATTTTATTTTCGTCGTGAGCCATTTCCGGCGCGAGAATTTTAATCGTTACCGGCTTGTCCATCAAAAGATGCGTCGCCCGGTAAATGTTATCCGCGCCGCCGTCGCGGATAACCGATTCGATCCGATATTTGTCCGCTAGAGTTTGTCCGATAAATTGGTCTGACATTTTATAAAACCCCTTGATTCTTAAATTTTTCCTGAAATTTTACGCACGCCTCAAACAACGGTTCGATTCGGAAATCTTGCGCTAAGTTGTCATTTTGTCGGCAAGCCAATTTTAGATGTTACAATAGAATCCGAAATTATGGCAGAGACTTTGGACGTTCCGCAGACGGCGGACAGAAAAAAAATCTACGACGAAATCGCCCCGCAAATCGCCGCGCTCGTCAACGGGGAAAGCGATTTGACGGCGAATCTGGCGAATATCACGGCGGCACTGAAAGAAGCGTTCGGCTTTTTCTGGGTCGGATTTTACATCGTCAAAGAAAATCAGCTTGTTCTCAACGCTTTTCAAGGCACGATTGCCTGCACCCGAATTGACTTCGACCAAGGCGTTTGCGGACATTCTTACACGACCAAAAAAACCATTATCGTGCCGGATGTCGAGGCGTTTCCCGGACACATCGCGTGCAGTTCCGCGTCGAAATCGGAAATCGTGCTGCCGGTTTTCGACGCAGACGGCGAAGTGGCGATGGTTTTGGATGTGGACAGCGATGATCTGAATGATTTTTCGGAAGTTGACGCAGAAGGTTTGCAGAAAATCGTCAAAATCATCGAGCGATTAATTTGATTAAAGATTGACGTTAAAAATCCTTATGTTCATTGACTGCAAAAACGGCAGCGCGTTATTCCGGTAAACCGCGCAAAAATCCCCGATGAAGCGTAACGGCTGTCGAGACGGTTGCCCGCGCCGAAAACAACGTATCCGCCGTTGCGCGAAATCGCCGGACGACCAACGCCGCGACTGTTTTCGGGTGAAACTATAACGCTCGTTTCGCCGTTAAGCGTATTTTTCAGAATCAATTCGCCGCCGAGATTTTTAGCCCTCGTCGAAAACGCGATCAAACTGCCGTCAAATGAAATAGCAACTTTTTCGCCTTGTCCGGTCGGACTGTCGCCGCCGATGCCTTCGCTTCCGTCTTTTCCGAGGCTGACTCTTTTCACTTCGCCCGAAAAAGTATTGACGACGAAAACGTCCTGCGTTTTATTCGTGTCGCCAGAAACCATATTTGTCGCGGTCGTCGCAAACGCCACAAAATCGCCGTTACCCGAAATTGACGGCGCGACGACGCGGCTCGCGCTTTCGGTTCCCTGATCGCGTTCCGTTCCAAAGTTCGGAACACTCAGTCTTTTTAATCGCGGATTGCCCGCATTATAAAGGAAAATGTCCCACAAGTTGTTTTTATCATCGGCAACCAGAGTCGAAGCAAATGAGTAAAACGCGACTTTTGAACCGTCGTTCGAGATTGACGGATTTGAGCCGCCGACTCCTTTTTTCGTTTTCGGATCAACGCTGATGAGAATCGGCGATTGCCCGCTGTTAACCTTTTTGAGATAAACATTAATCGTGTTGATGCCGCTGACACCCGGCGCGAGATTGCTCGCGCCCGAAGAAAAAGCGATTAGCGTTCCGTCGCCCGAAATCACCGGATCGAAACTTTCTGAGTTGGTTTCACT
The DNA here is from genome assembly GCA_043772175.1 of Pyrinomonadaceae bacterium. Classification (GTDB taxonomy): domain Bacteria; phylum Acidobacteriota; class Blastocatellia; order Pyrinomonadales; family Pyrinomonadaceae. The sequence goes on from JAYVGL010000092.1 coordinate 4,733, forward strand.
TTCGCCCGCGCCGGTGCTGACGGCGGTAGTGGTATTGGTTCGCGCGTTCCAGACAAAAATATCACGAACCGCATTCGTATCAATCGGAACGAGATTGGTCGCGTAAGATTCAAAAGCGACCGATTGCCCGTCCGCCGAAATCGAAGGCGCGAAACTGTCGCCGTTGCCTTCCGCGCCGTTCATTCCGACGCTGACCAATTTTGTCACGCCCGAATTGCGGTCGCGCCAGAAAATTTGGCGTTTTTTCCCCGATGAACCGCCCAGCCCGACCGCCGAAGAAATGAATGCGACATAACGACCTTCTTCGGCGAAATCACCGCCGACAACCGGCGCGGAACTATCGTAAAACGTGCCGAATTTGGCATTATCGGTGCTGCGGCTGAGTAATTCGTAAGCGTAATCACAACCGATTCGCACGAATCCCGGACTCGAACCGATAGTTCCCCGGATGCCTTTTTCAACTTTGCAAATTTGATCGGCGGGCGCGGACTTAACGGAGAGCGTGTAAGGCGTGCCGTCAACGTATAAATTCGGAAACTTGAACGAATTACTTGAAAAATCAGCCGTTCCGTCGGTTGAGGCAGTCAGGGAAAGTTCATCTTTGCCGTCTTTTTGCAGAACAACGATTGTGCCTTTCGGCGCGTAAAATACGCCGTCAAGAACCGAGCGTTTCGGAGTTTGAGCGGATGAAATTATTGAAGCAAACGACAAAAACAGAACCGACAGTGTAAAAGTTTTCAGTTTATTCATAGTTTTAGGATTTAATCGAGTTATCGAAACGCCACGCCGAACTTAAATTTAGTTGAAAGCTGTTTGAAAACTGTTTTTTGCTTTGTTTCGTTTCTTTCGTGTGTTTCGTGGGCAAAAAATGTTTTTTATTCTCGTTTTCAAACAACTTCATAGACAATCACAACTTGACCGCGATTTGATTATTTTCAATCGTGATATTTTCGGGATTGGTTTTCAGAACCATTTCGATTAACATTCCCGCGAGTTTTTTGGAACTGGCGAGCGTTTCGGCGTTACCGGTTTGCTTGGCTTCCGAATAACCCGCGAGCAGTATTCCGCTGAAACCGATCAGGACGTTGTTAAAAGATTGTTTCTCTTTGTTCGTCGCGGTCGCCATATCCGGCATTTCGTCGAGTGCGCCGCTGACGGCTTTATAATAATTGTTCGCAGCATCGGCACTCGGTTCCTCTGCGTCGTGATAAACCGTCATCGCGGTCGCCGTAAAAAACGTCAGTCCGCCGGCGATATTATTTTTCCAGCCTTTTGAAGCGGCTTCCTTTTCGTAAAACGCTTTGGTTGCCGTATATATCTTTTTGATAAGTTCTTTTTCTTCCGGCGTATCGCCGAGATTGTCGGCTAATGCCTTAGCCGTTTCAACCTTCGCGTCGGGACGAAATACTCCGTAATTTTTTGCCGCGATTGGAACGGGCGCGGCTGTTTTTGAATTTGTATTTTTGGTGCGCGACGGAGATTTCCCAAGATCACGAATCGTGTTCTGGTTCATTTGTCTCTGCATCACGCGATACATATTCTGCGTCGCCAGCGCGTAGCCGTGCGATCCGTAAACCGTGCCGAAGCCGGTATTCCATCCGCCGGAACTTGAGTTATACATTCCTTGAGCATTTGCGTTGCTGACACTCAAAAAAACCATTGCCGACGCGAAGATCACTATCACTAAATTTTTATAAATTTCTCTTTTCATATTTCACCTCAAATTTTGATTTGTTGAATAATCTACTCAACTTTTCCGAAAGCCGTGTCGTCGAGCCATAAAATTCTCGCCCCTTTGACGGCGGCGAACGATGCGTTGTAAGTTCGCGGTTTGCCTTCGATGCTTGAAAAAGTTACCTGCCAGTTGTTCGGCACGGAAAA
>JAYVGL010000093.1:0-17118 GCA_043772175.1 Pyrinomonadaceae bacterium
CCAAAAGCGAAATCTGTCAAACTTTCGGTTTATCCACCAAACCTTTTTCGATGAGTTTGCGCCCCATCTCCGCGCCGAGCATTTGCAGAGCGTTGGCGGGACGAATCATCACTTCAAAATCAACGATTTTCCCGTCGGAGTTTAACTCGATCAAATCAACGCCGCGCAGGGAAAATTCACCGATTTTCGCTTCAAATTCCAACGCCTATTGAAAATCGTTAATGATCTCGCGGACGTATCGGAAATCTACGAAGATTTCCGTGACCGTTAGCAAAATCGCCGTCGTCATCGGCTTGCCTTCTTTCGGTTTCCAGACGAACGGCGAATGAAATTTCACATCGTCGGCGAGAATTTCGTCTAAAATCGCGGCGTTCGGCGTTTCGATAAATTCGTGCCAATGCCGAAAAACGTGCGCCGAATTTTCGTTGGTAAATTTGTTCATTTTTTTGTCGGGCGCAAGGACTCAAACATCTGCATAACTTTTTCACGCGGCAATTCGGTGAACAGGTTGAATTGTCCCGCGCTCGTTAAACTCGCGCCGCCGTCCAGATAAATCACTTCGCCGGTCAGATAAGAACTCAAATCCGACAACAGAAAAACCGCCATATCGGTCAATTCGTCGTGTTCGCCGACGCGCTGCAGCGGAATCAGGCGATACATTTTTTCGGCTAATCTTTCGTCCGGCATCAAACGCGAATTCGCGCCTTCGGTCGGGAAAGGTCCGGGCGCAATCGCGTTCAAACGAATGCCGTAAACGCCCCATTCCGCCGCCAGCGATTTCATCAGCGCGATAATTCCAGCTTTGGAAACCGCGCTTGGGACGAGAAACGCGCTGCCGTGTTCGGCGTAAGTCGTCACGATTGACATCACGCTGCCCGCGTGTTTTCGTTCGATCCAACGCCGTCCGCAAGCCTGCGTCGCGTAGAAAGAACCGTAAAGATTCGTTTTGACAATCGCGTCAAAACCGTTCGGTGTCAATTGTTCGGTCGGCGCGAGAAAATTTCCCGCCGCGTTATTAACCAATTTTGTGACGTTTCCCTGCCGATTTTCGGCTTCGACGATCATCGCTTCGACCGCCTCAAACTCTTTGATATTGCACGATATTCCTTCCGCTTTGCCGCCCGCATCAACGATTTCTTTTGCCGTTGACAGCAGCGGTTCTTCGCGTCTGCCGCAAATCGTTACCTTTGCGCCGAGCGATGCGAACCGCATCGCCATCGCTCTGCCCAAACCGGTTCCGCCGCCTGTTACGACGATGTGTTCGTCTTTGAAAATTTCCTGATTATATAGTTCCGCCATTGTATTTTTCCTTTCAGTTTTTATGATTTATTGTAACGTCATTGCAGAAACACGCACGAAGTAAGTGTGTTCTTCGCTATCATCGCACACTTACTTCGTGCGTGTTTCTGCATTCGTCGTATAACTTCTTAATTGTGTAGAAATAATAAGTAAATGCTAATTAAGTTACAACTCGAACGTCCGAATTTTTATCTAAACTTAACTAATAAATACAAGTTATGCGATTTAATTTTAAGCAGATTTTTGTCCAGCGTTCCATCAACGAAGATTTTATTTGGCGGATGAACGCCGAAAACATCATCAGCCGTTTTCCCGATGCCGAAGTCTCGGAAGTCGAATCGCACTGGCAGATTCCCGAACTTTTCGCGGCGGACGCGGGCGATTGGATGCAAAGCAAACGCGAGAATCTGGTTTTGGGAATCAAGTCGGGTTTGACGCACACCAAAAACGGACGTTCCGCCGATTTTATCGCCGCGTCGAACTCGAACGGTTGTCTCAGTTCGTGTCAATACTGCTACGTCGCTCGGCGCAAAGGCGGCTCGAATCCGCTGACGATCTTCGTCAATATCGAAGAAATCGCCGCCTCGATTCGCAAACATCAAAAGAAATTGGGCGCAAAATTACAGCCGAATCAATGCGACAAGCAATTCTGGACTTACGACATCGGCTGCAACGCCGACTTGTCCGGCGATTCGTTTATCTGCGACAATCCGGCGTTTTTAATCAAGGAATTTGCGACGATGGAAAATGCCAAAGCGACGTTTGCGACCAAAACCGTGCGCGACGATTACTGGCTGAAAATTGACCCCAAAGGCAAAACGCGAATTCGATATTCGTTGATGCCGCAATCAATCGCCCGTTACGTTGACATCGGCACGAGTCCGATTTCCGAGCGCATCAAATCGGTGAACACTCTGGTTGATGCCGGTTACGAGGTTCATTTTTCGTTCGCCCCGATTATCGTTTATGACGGCGAAACCTGGAAGAACGATTGGCGCGAGATGTGGCGCGAAATTGACGATACTTTAACGCCGAAAGCCAAAGCGCAACTGCAATGCGAAGCGTTTTTCCTGACGCATTCCAAAGATTTGCACGAAACGAATATGCAGTGGAACGCCAAAGGCGAGGAGTTTTTGTGGAATCCCGAATTGCAGGTTCCGAAAAAGACCGCGCCCGACACATTGGTTTACGATTACGATTTCCGGCGGCGCGAACTCGCCGACTTCTTAAAAATGCTCGATCATCATCTTCCGTATTGCCCGGTGCGTTATTCGTTTTGATTTGAGAGGAAATTGTGGAACACTAAAACATATTTCAGCCACAGATTTTCACAGATAAACACGGATTAAAAAGCGGATAAAAATCTGTTTTAGTTTTATGGGAAAAGTTATCCGTGTGCATCTGTGAAAATCTGTGGCTGAAAATTCTTAAAAAGTTAGCGTTCCATTTCTTTATGAGATTCAAACTACCAGAAATTCCGCCGCCGAAACTTATCACGACTTTGCGTTCATACAACCTTTTGCCCGCGATTGTTTTTATGCCGACGCGCCGCCGCTGTGACGAAGCGGCGACCGAAGTCGCGCTCGACCAATCGCAAAAGATTGACGTTGAAAAACAACAGCAGCGCAACGAAATTTATCAGGAGTTCTTGCAGGAATTTCCCGAAATCAGAACGCACAAACACCGCAAAATTATGCTGCAAGGCGGCATCGCGGCGCATCACGCCGGACATATTCCGGCTTGGAAACTGCTGGTGGAAAAGATGATGTCGAAAGGTTTGCTGAACGCGATTTTTGCGACTTCGACGGTCGCCGCCGGAGTTGATTTTCCGGCGCGAACCGTTGTCATTTCCAATGCCGACACGCGCGGCAACGACGGCTGGCGTTCACTGCAAGCGAGCGAGTTACAGCAGATGACCGGACGCGCCGGACGACGCGGCAAAGATAACGTCGGGTTCGTGATTCTCGCGCCGTCGAATTTTCAGAATCCGCCGAAAATCGCCGAGCTTCTCAAATCGCCGCCGAACGCGCTCGAAAGCAAGTTTCGGGCGACTTACACGAGCCTTTTGAATTTGCTTGATGCCTTCGGAAACTTCCAGAACGTCCGCGACATCGCCGAGAAAAGTTTCGCCTTTCGGGACACGGTGCGAACGATTTCTAAACTTGAAAAGCAAATCGAAGGGCGGCGAATAAGTTTGACCAAAAAACTTGCGGCGAATGAATTCGGCTATACGATAGATGATGTGCGCGGCTTTGAACGGTTAAATCAGACGCGGACGCACCTTCAATCAAAACGGTCGCAGACTTACGGTGACATACGCCGCAAGTGGCTCGAAGAAAACGTCGAAGCGGGCAGAATCGTCACGAAAAGCCGCAATAGCAAACGTCTGTTTTTAGTTTTGAGCGTTTTCGGCGAAAAGGTAGCGACGATGCGCGAAGACGGGCAGGGCGTAACGCTCGCGTTGTCGCATATCGGGCGCGTTTATGAAAATAAGTATCCGATCAAAGAAGCATCGCTCGACCGCGCTTTTGAAGAAATCTCAGACGGCGTAAACAAATCGCTGATCGAGCCGAAAAATGCGTCCGTCGAAACCGAACGCGATGCCGCGATTGAGATTATCAACGGTCTAATCGAAAAGTTTCTACCCGAAAAAACGAACGAAGAAGCCATTCGCAACGCGGCAATAATTCTCTGGGATTGCTGGAACGATGCCGAATTTATCGAAAAGACAAACCGCGACATTGATTATTTGAAGGGCGAAATCTGGCTTCCTTTCGAGCATCGCGCCAAAGTTCTCGATCATTTCGGCTATCTCGATTTCCGTTCGCAAAAGGTCACGGAGCGCGGTAGATGGCTCGCCGATTTGCGCGTTGACCGACCTTTAATCGTCGGCGAAGTTTTGCAGGGCGGCATCTTTGAAAATATGCCGACCAAACAAATCGCCGGTTTGATGGCGGCACTCGCGGCGGATGCCGACCGCAATTACGGCGAGCTTTATTTGTCGGACGAGTTGCTCGAAACCCTGACGAAAGTCGAAGACATCATCTTCAAAGTCTCGGATGTCGAATGGAAAAGCGGCATCGAACCCGCGCCGGAGATGAACTTTTCCGCCGCCGCCGCCGCCGAACGCTGGGCGGACGGAATGAGTTGGAGCGACCTCGTTTTCAACACCAAAGCCGAAGAAGGCGATCTCGTCCGACTCCTTTCCCGCACCGGCGAAGCCCTAATGCAAATCGCCCATCAAAAAGATGCCAACCCCGAAGCCGCCGCGACTGCGCGAACGACGGCGGACATCATCCTGCGCGAACCGATTCGCTGACGGCGTTTTTAACTCGAAATTAACGGTTCGGCGATTTACCTTTACTTTGCGGCGATTTACCTTTATTTTTAATAAAAATTCACTTGTGAGATTAACAATGATGAAAAAACTTCTCTCGCTGATGCTGACGCTCGCTTTTTGCGCTTCCTTTGCCGCCGCGCAGGAAGCTAAACCGACGGCGACTCCGATTGTTGTTCGAGACGAGCGTCCGACGAAACCGACGAAAGAGCCGGAAACGCCCGACGAATTCTATGAAGCGGCGCGTTGGGAACAATTTGAAAACAGTGATTATGATACGGCGATCATTCTGCTCGGAAAAGCGATTGCGCTTGATCCGGCTTTCGCCGATGCTTACAATTTTCGCGGCAATTTATACAGCCAGCAAAAGAAATGCAAAGCGGCGATTACCGATTTTACCGCTGTTATCGAACAGGTCGGCGACGCGCCGAACACTTATCAGTATCGTGCCGAATGTAAAATCGCGTTGAAAGATTTAAGCGGCGCACTGCTCGATTTAGATGCGTCGGTCGCTTCATTCTCCGCCAAAGGGCAGATGCAGTATAACTCTCTGTTCAAACGCGCGAAGCTGAAATACCTTTTGAAAAATTACGATGGCGCGATTGTGGATTTTAATACTCTCGTAAATAACAGCCGGTTTGCCGGTGATACGCAGCTGGTTTTTTATCGTGCGCTGACTTATATGAAGAAAGGCGACAACGATAACGCCGTCGCTGATTTTAAGTTAGTGAGTGATTATTATTTTCAGATTACGGCAAGCTCTCGTCGGGAGAATCCTGAACTTTACGCCGAAGACAAAGATTATCCACCGGGCGAAAATCCATTGGCAACATTGAACAAACCGAATAAGGAGACATTGAAAACAGAGTTATATGGAACTGCTTCTGCTGAGTCTTCGGGTGGAATAAAATGTAAGGGTTGTCCGAAAATAGAATATGCAGATTTCGGAGATAAGCTAAATCTCGATAGTTGGTTTTATTCGGAAAAGGTTTTTCCTTTCAAAATGGTAATTGATGATGCCAATCTCGTCTTTTACTTCACGGGAAATCTGCTTGAGCAAAAGGGCGATGCCTCAGGCGCAATCGAGGCGTTTACTAACGCTATCAATGCCAAACCATATAGAGGTTCGGACAATGCGCTGTTCTATCTCCAGCGCGGCAAAGTGCTTTTGCAGACGGAAGATTTTGAGCCTGCCGTGAAAGATTTTAGTTGGACGATTTCGTTAAGTCGCGGTTTCGCCGACGCTTATCTCGAACGCGGAATCGCTATCCTGATGCTCGGACACGACGCGCTGGCGCGGAAGGATTTTGATATTTACGCGGCACTCGACAAAACGCCGACCGCGAAAGAAAACCTTAACAAGCGCGTTGCCGAAGCGAAGAAGCAACGTGAAGAAGTCAGACGGGATGAAGCCGTTCAACCGAAGCCGGAAAGCGTCAAAAAGAATAAACAGCCGAATTAAACCGCCTCTTTTATAAATACATCGAACTGCATTCGATAACTTGATTAACAACAAGTAAAATTTTATAGCGAAAGATAATAATCTTGTAACAGGGTGTTAACATAAGATTATCAGAGATAATAATAAGATTATCATCTCTCGTTATAAGATTTCGCTCTCTTGTTGTAAGATAACGACCTCGTGTTATAAAATTATCACCTCCTTAAATCTTATTCAGACCTTTTGGCATTTGATATAGCGAGAGCGAAATAAGAAGTGGGCGGAACGAAGATTGATTCGATTTGCTGAAACTAATCTTTTAGAGCAGTAAAATAAACGATAAACGGAGAAAATTTAATTATGGCTCGAACAAAAAAGTCGGCAGGTGCAAAGATCGAAGCCGCGCAGAAACGTCTGGCGGGAATGCAGTCAATTGAGGCGAAACTTGATTTAGGCGAAGGCGTTTCGGTAACGACGTTTGCAGCGACGATTAAGACGGTAACGGATTCGCTCGACGCATATAACACGATGCTTTCGGCGATTGACGCGAAGGCGAACGAGATTGACGAGCAGATTAAAGCGATGAATGCGTTGAGCGAACGCGCTTTGAAAGGCACGGGTTTTAAATTCGGTTACGACAGCAGCGAATACGAAATGGCGGGCGGCGTTCGCAAATCGGAACGCAAGCGACCGACGCGCAAGCCGAAGGCGTAAAATATCGGGCGAAAAGTCCGAACCGTTTATTGTTCATTGTCAAATGTTCACTATTAAACGAAAGATTTATCGGTTTAGCAGTGAATAATTGACAGCGAATAGTGAACGGTTTTGTTTGCTTTTCATTATTTGATCTGCTCCGCACTGATGCTGATTTGATGCCGCCCGATTGTTTCGACTTCGGCGAGTGTTGTATGATGACACTGATTTTATGACGACACCAGACCGAACGACTGCCGAGTATATCTTTTGCATGAAGTGCGGCGCGAAGAATTCGCCCGCCGCGAACTACTGTTTGAAGTGCGGCACGCTGCTCGAAGCCGAAGAGGAAACGCGCATCGCCCGTGCGCCGAAGGCAGTCGCGGCAAGCGAAACGGAAGAAAGTGAACGCGAGATATTTTCCATCAGACCGACGCTGCTGTTCGTGAAAATCGGTTACGGATTGGCAATTTTGGGTGCGCTTTTGATGGTCGCGGTGTTCAGTTTGTTGAGTCAGGCGACGGGCTACAACATTCCGGCGTGGTTTTCGGTGATCGTCGGGCTGTCGCTGCTTCTGATTCCGGCATTTTATCATTTGAAGCAGAAGCTGATGCGCTTTACGCTAACCGACGCGAAGATCGAGATTGACAGCGGGCTGATTTCCAAAACGACGCGCAACGTGCCTTTGCGGACGATTCAGGACGTAACCGTGTCGGCGACCGTGCCGCAGAGACTTTTAGGTTTCGGCAATCTGATAATCGAAAACGCGGGCGAAAACGGCGGGAAAATCATTTTGACGAACATCAATTCACCGAAGAAATACGCGGACGTGCTGCTGCGGCAGATGCGGCGGCTGAATAAGTAATGGTGAATGGTTAATTTAAGAATTAATTTCATTTACCATTTACCATTAAATTTATGAAAGAAATTTTTGTTACCGGCGGCGCGGGTTTTATCGGATCGGCGTTTGTGCGGCAGGTTTTGGATGAAACCGACGATGTTAAAATCATCAACTTCGACGCGCTGACTTACGCGGGGAATTTGGAGAATCTGCACGATCTGGACGCGGCGCGGCATCAATTCGTCAAAGGCGATATCTGCGATAAAGCAGCGATTTTGGACGCTTTGCCGAATGATACAGACGCGATATTCAACTTCGCCGCCGAATCGCACGTTGACCGCTCAATCACTTCAGCGAGCGAGTTCGTAACGACGAATGTCCTCGGAACGCAGGTTTTGATTGACGCGGCGCGGGCGAAAAACGTGCGAAGATTCGTGCAGATTTCGACCGATGAAGTGATGGGAACTTTGCCCGAAGACGACACGGCTTTTTTCACCGAAACATCTCCGATTGCGCCGAATTCGCCGTATGCGGCATCGAAGGCGGCGGCGGAGCATTTCGTCAGAGCGGCGCGTGAGACTTTCGGATTGGATACGATTGTAACGCGCTGCGGCAACAATTACGGGCAGCGGCAGTTTCCCGAAAAACTGATTCCGCTGATGATTTCCAACGCGATGAACGACGAGCCGCTTCCGGTTTACGGCGACGGGCAAAACGTCCGCGACTGGATTTTCGTCGAAGACCACGCCCGCGCCATCTGGCTCGCATATCAAAAAGGGAAGTCGGGCGAATGCTACAACATCGGCGCACGCAACGAACGGCGCAACATCGAAGTCGTCGAATCAATTCTCGACGCGCTCGGCAAGCCGCACAGTTTAATCAGATATGTTGACGACCGGCTCGGACACGACCGCCGATACGCGATTGACGCGGCGAAGACGGAGAACGAATTGGGTTGGAAACCTTTGACGAATTGGGAAGACGGTTTGCAGAAAACGATTGATTGGTATCGGGACAATCAGGATTGGGTTAACCGCATTCGCAACGGCGCGTATCGTGACTATTACAAGCAGCTTTACGGGTTGGAAATCGCGCAGACTTGCTAAATACCAATCCTGATTTAAGCGCCGGCAAGCCGCAAAACTATGCACTTTTCACTACCAACTGTTCACTGCTCAAATGAAGAATCTTTCCGTTTAACAGTGAACAGCTGACAGCGAATAACGAACGGTTAAATCTCCGGTTTCTTTCAAATCAATCAACTTTGCGCTTTTTATTGTTGCTCTTCGTTCTTTTGAGTTTGTCTTTGGAGTATTTCGGTTTTGAATCCTTGACCGCCGCAAACGAAACGTCGTAAATCGCGTAATCAGCCCAGGTTTTATAATCGAAATGCCACCATTCGTTGTCGTTGACGGTGAAGCCTTCGGCTTCCATCGCGGCTCGCAATAAATCTCGATTCTTCGTTTGTTCGACAGTTGCGCCCGCGTAAGTCGGACTCGCTTTGTCGGTGAAATCGTCGAACTCGGTCGGCATCTCCAACAATTTGCCGGTTTTCAAATCAAACAAACTCAAATCAACCGCACAGCCGCGATTGTGGCGCGAACCTTTCTGCGGATTGGCGACGAATTTGCGTTTATCATCCGGCGTTACGTCCCAGAAAATTTTCGTGACCGACCACGGGCGATAACCGTCGAAAATCACCAAGCCGAGATGCTGTTTTTTCAACTTTCGATGAACGCGAATCAACGCTTCGGCGGCTGGTTTCTGCATAAACGCCCGCGCCTCGGTGTAAACCGCCGTGCCGGTGAAATTGGCGGCAGTCGCGTATCGAATGTCCAATTTTAGAGTATTGTCGAGTTCGGTCAGTTCTATCAAATCAGCCTCGCGTTTGTCTGCCTCCGACGGCGGCGCGTTTTGAGCAAGCATCGCGCACGACGCTAAAACTATCCAACCAAGCGCAAACGAAATTGTCAAGAAATGTTTTTTCATCACAAACCCAAACTTAGCACGACGCGGTTTGAAATGTGCAGACGGACAAAGTATTTTTAAATCAAATGCCGGAAAACGAGGAACAACCGAAGGGCTTCGCCAAATGGATCAAACGCTTCGGCGCGGCGGGATTTTTGTTTTTTCTCATCAAAGGCTTGCTCTGGCTGATAATTCCCGCGCTGATCGCTTACTTCGCCGTCTGAAAAATATATGGAAAAATCTCTTCAGGAAACCTACGCCCCCGACGGCATCTGCTTCGGCTGCGGCGTGAAAAACGAAAAAGGTCTGCGAATCAAAAGTTACGCCGACGGCGCAGAAGTTACCGCCGAATGGCTCGCCGAATCGTATCATCAGGCGTTTCCCGGAATGCTCAACGGCGGTATCGTCGGCGCACTGCTCGACTGTCATTCAAACTGGACGGCGGCTTATTTTTTGATGAAACAAAGCGGCAAAAGCGAACCCGACTGCACCGTGACGGCAAATTATTCGATCAAACTGCTGCGCCCGATACCGTTCGACGCGCCGATTACCTTAAAAGCGCGAGTCGTCGAATCGTCCGAAGACCGCGCCACCGTCGAAGCCGAACTGATCGCCAACGACAAAGTTTGCGCGACGTGCCGGGGTTTATTCGTCATCGTCAAAGAAGGTCATCCGGCTTATCACCGCTGGTAAAAATCAAAAAAGCAACGCTCGTCAAGAGCGTTGCTTTCCGGTCTGATTCAAATTGCAAAAACCTTACGGCTGTAATTTCACGCCGAAATCGAAGAATTTCGCGCCGACGGCGGCACTCGTGTTCGAGCCGCCGGAATTGATTAAAAAGAAGCCGTATTCGCCGTTTTTCAAACTCGTCTTCGGCGTAACTTTGAAAATTCCTTCGCCGACCGATTCGGCATTAAACGCGACGACGTATTCGTCGGACAAACCGCCTTTGCCGCCGTAGGCGTTGGATTTGGAAATCGTAACTTCGCGGTTATCGCTGCGGACGTTAAATTTGACGAGCGTGAATTCGTTCGGAGTCGAAGGAATGCCGCTCGAAGTATTCAAGCCGCCGCTTTTCGTATCGAGATAAAAAAAGAACGTCGGATTCGTTTCCTTGATTTGCAGAGCGGCGGTCGTTCCCGGCAGGTTGGCTTTAGTTTTGATTTTGCCCAAACCGAACGGCGTAACCGAAGCGGTAAAGCCGCCGCCCGTGCGGTTTTGTGCCGACACATTCGGGGTCATCTGCGTCATTTTTCGCACGCCGTCTTTCTCCTCATACATATAAAGTCCGAAGCCGTGCGCCGCCAGTGGATTGTTCGCGTCGCCGCCCGCCATCGAACCGCCGGACGTGCTGCTCGAAGACGAACCGCTCATCATTTTGCCGCTTTTGGCTTCGAGCATCGCCGTTACGATCTCGTCGGAAACTCCGGCTTTTTTCAAGGCGATCAACCCGTCGGTCGAAAGGTCGAAGTTGGTTTTCGACGTGCGGATTTTGTTGACGACAATCGTTTTGTTAAGTCCGGCTTTGACCAGCGAAATCACTTCGCCGTTCGTCATCGTTTCCTCTTGAGCGCGAACGCTTTGATGCGTCGTCAGACACAACGCCGCGAACAACAGACAGACAGATAGAAATCTTTTTCGTTTCATAAAGTTAAACTCCTTTTTTAATCGGTTGAGTGAAAATCGAGCCGCGATAGGCTCAAAAAATATCGGGCGAAAAAGTCAGCGAGTCGTTTCGGTTTTTCGATTCAAAACGTAATTGCTTCGGGCGCGGATGGTTAGATTCGGACGATAAACGCGCACTTTGACGGCGTAATTTGCGCCGATTTCTCTTTCGCTGTTTGGATAATAACCCAAAACGTAGATTTGGCGAAGTTCGGCGGCGATTTTAGCCAACGCTTTTTGTAAATCGGCGGCGGACGAGACGCGGTAAACTCTGCCGCCGGTGTTCGCCGCCGCCGTCATTAAAAATTCGTCGGCTTCCCGATAATCGGCTTCGCGTTCGCCTTTGACCTTCGGCGACATCACCGCGTAAGGTCGGTCGTTGTCGTCGTAGAAAACCTGCGCGTTTTCCTTGCGGCTTTTCTGCACGTCGTCGTAAGTATCGTATTGAATCGGGTATATCAAAACGTCGGTCGCCGCCGATTCCCGCAAAATATCCGCCGCCGTCAGTTTCGGGCTTTCCGTATCCACGCCGTCGCTCAGTAAAACAATCGCTTTGCGCCCGGAAACGCCGCTCAACTTTTCATTTAGAACCGTGTCGAGAGCCGAATACAAACTCGTTCCCGAAGCGATTCGCGCACCTTCGACGGCGAGCCGCAGGATTTTTCGGTCGTTCGTCGCCTCACACAAAACGCGGACTTTTTCGTCGAACGAGACGACCAAAACCTTATCGCCGCCGCGCAACTGGTTGACGAAAGCGAGTGCCGCCGCCTGAATTTCCGACAATTTGAAAACGCTCGAATAACTCATATCAAGCACCAGCGCGACGGTGAACGACTGTTCTTCGGCGGAAAAATACGCGATTTCCTGTTCGATACCATCTTCAAAAACCTTAAATTCGCGCTGTCCGACGTTTCCGACCGGCTTGCCGTGCCGCTCGGTAATTTGCGTCGGCACGATCACCAACTCCGTCTCGACTTTGATCACGTCGTCGTCTTTTATGTTTTGATTTTTTTCAGCCTCCATCGGCGAAGCGTTTTTGCCGCTTTTTTTATCGGTCGGCGCACCGCTTTCCGAATAAGCCGCCACGCGCCCAGACTGCGCGGACGACGCGCCGCTGAGAAAAAGTAAAAATAATACGATGGCTGTAAATCTTTTCAAAACGGGAAAATTATATCGTTTTCGGTGCGAAGTTAAAAGAAAAAATCGTTGACTGCCGACTAATATATTTTCTTCATCTGTCGTTCAAAGTCGTCCGTCAAACCCAATCTTTCGAGCCAAATTTTTTGTTCCGTCATCAACTGCGGCAAATAGACGACATCGCTCAGGGCGTATTCGACCAATTCCTTCGTCCAGATGCCGTCCCAATTTTTGTTGAATTTCGCCCGCTGCGATTTGTCCAGATCAACGGCGAAATAACGATAAAGCGTTTCGGAGAGCGAAGCCGATTGTCCCGCGCCTTTGGTCAGAACCTTTTCGGCGATCATCGTGCAGAAAACATTTTCAACTTGGAATGAGTTTTCGCGCAAAAATTCTAAATCGAATTTCGCGTTGTGAAAAATTTTCACGATCTGCGGATTCTCCAAAAGCGCGGCAAGTTTGCCCATCGAAACATTTTCCGAAAGCGGAACCAGAACATTAAATTCGCCGTCGGAAAATTGAACGCTGAACAACCTGCCGTGTCTCGCGCTCAAACCGGAAGTTTCCGTATCACAGCCCAAAACCGTTGATTCGGCGAGTTTTTCGTAAGCCGCTTCGACTGCCAATTCGCTGCGAGCGACCAGAACTTTCATATCTGCAATTGTAGATCAACCGTGATGCAGAACGTCAACGGCACGTCTCACAGTCCGCCGGTTTCGCCAAATTCATCCGCAAAGTGTAGAATAACCAATTTGAAATTTGAACCGGAAACCGAAAACCGAAAACCGGGATTCAGAAACCGGAAACCAGAAACTTAATCTTATGTTACAAGCCGGAATTGTCGGACTGCCGAATGTCGGAAAATCAACTTTATTTAACGCGCTGACTTCAGAAGAGAACGCGCTGGCGGCAAATTATCCGTTTGCAACCATCGAACCGAACGTCGGAGTCGTCGCCGTGCCGGACGAGCGTCTGCCGGTTTTGCAGGTGATGAACAAAGCGCAGAAAATCGTTCCCGCGACGGTCGAGTTCGTGGACATCGCCGGACTTGTGCGCGGCGCGTCGAAAGGCGAAGGTTTGGGCAATCAATTCCTCGCCAACATCCGCGAAACCGATGCCGTGATTCAGGTCGTGCGCTGCTTTGAAGACGAAAATATTATTCACGTCGAAGGTTCGGTTAATCCTTTGCGGGACATCGAAACGATTCAGCTCGAATTAGCTTTAGCGGATTTGGCATCGGTCGAAAAACGACGCGATAAAGCGCAGCGCGGCGCACGGGCGGGCGATAAAATTGCCAAATCCGAACTTGAAGTCCTCGATAAAATTCTGCCGGTTTTGGAAGAAGGTCGTCCGGCGCGTGCCGTCGAATTAACAAAAGAAGAAACAATGATTCTCAAAGGCTTTTTTCTTTTAACCGCCAAACCGACAATTTACGCAGCGAATGTTGACGAAGATTCGCTGATGAATCCCGATGAAAATCCACACGTGAACACCGTCAAAGAACACGCCGCGCAGGAAAACGCCGAAGTCGTCATTATCTGCGCCAAACTCGAAGCCGAACTCGTCGCGCTCGAAGAAGAAGAACGCAGGGAATTTCTGGCGGGAGTCGGCGTAACGTCGAGCGGCGTTGATAAACTCATCAAATCGGCGTATAAAATGCTTGGCTTGATGTCTTATCTGACGGCGGGCGAAAAGGAAGTTCGCGCCTGGACGATTCCCATCGGAACCAAAGCACCGGCGGCGGCGAGCGTTATTCACTCGGACATCGAACGCGGTTTCATCCGCGCCGAAATCGTCTCCTACGACGATTTAGTCAGTTGCGGTTCGCGCAAAACGGCGAGCGAAAAAGGTTTAGCGCGGCTCGAAGGCAAAGAATATATTATGCAGGACGGCGATGTCGTGGATTTTCGTTTTAATGTTTGATCGTCGGTGATAAAATTCTTTTTAGAGGTGGACCGAAATGAGCGTTGCGTTAAAAGAAAATTTAAAGAAAAGTTTTGCCGAAATGTTCGAAGATTTGCCGGTCGAAATGCTCGCCGAAGTGGTTGATTTCGCCGAGTTTCTGCGCGAAAAAGAACATCGAAAGGAGCAAAACGCGGAGCCGCCGAAAACGAGAGTGGCAGGATTGAACAAAGGTGAAATTTGGATGAGCGATGATTTCACTGACGAGCTTCCCGATGAATTCTGGTCTGGCGAAGATTTTGGATCAAAGGAAAAAGCCGATGAACCTCTTGATTGACAGCCACGAATTTATCTGGTGGGCAGATTCTCCTAAAAATCTTTCTGCCGACGCGCTTTCCGCGCTGCTGGACAAAACCAATTCTTTGCACTTGAGTTTGGCAAGTATTTGGGAAATGCAAATTAAAGTGCAGATTAACAAATTGAGTTTTAAGCGGGGTCTGAAAAACACGATTGAACTTCATCAGACTCAAAACGATTTGCGTATTTTGCCGATTACGTCCGCGCACACTTACGCGCTTGAAAATCTTCCGTTTCACCACAAAGACCCATTCGACCGGCTTCTTATCGCGCAGGCGACAGTCGAGAATTGCACGCTCGTAACCGACGATCAGAAGTTTTCCGCTTACGCCGTCAATCTGATTTGAACGACAAAAGCTGGACATAGAAAACGCATTTGGTTATTCTAAAAGAGATGAATCTCCGGCAAAAGACAAAACGAATTTTTACCGCCGCGCTCGCCGTTTGGATGAGCGGCATCGTTTTGGCGATCTGCTGTCAGATGCCGTCGGCAAAAGCGGCAGGTGCGGAGATGGAAAGTTGCTCACTGGCGAAAAAAAGCGACTGCGGAAAATCTGTTCAGGAAATTTCGGGCGAATTCGCCAAAGACGCATCGCAAACTTTCGATTGCTGCGCGTTGCCGGCGAAAATTTTCGACAAAGCCAGAAAAATTGAAGTTCAGCCGCCGCCCGAAATAATTTCCGCCGCGATTGAAATCGCCGCACCGCCGGTGTTTAATCTTCAAAACACTTTCCGGCTTCCGAGATTTCATCATTCATTCGTTCAAAATCGCGCCGAAATTTATCTGCGTAATTGCGAGTTCAGAATTTAGAGAGAAGTTTGCGATTAGAGCGTCAATCAAGCGTTGATTGGCAAAATCTTAAATTTTCGAGTCAAATTCTGAGGAAATAAAATGATGAAAAAGAAATTTGTAATGATGTTCAGCATCGTCTTCGTAATGGCATTCGCCGTCGCGGTTTATGCCTTCAATCAAACAAACAGTTCAGCCAAAGCGTCGGCTCCGAGTTGCGCGATGGTGAAAGACAATTGCCCGTTGAAAGGCAAAAACGCGCAGATTGCCGGAGTTACAACCGACGGTTCGTGCTGTGATAAAGCCGATTGCTGCTGCAAAGACGGTTCGTGTCCGATGAAGGCAATCGGCGAAAAATCGGCGGATTGCTGCAACAATTGCTGCGGCGGTTCGTGTCCGATGAAGGACAAACAGGCGACGGCAAACGCCGTGCAAACGGAAAACGAAAAGGCTTCGACTAAAATTGCCGGAGCTTGAAAAATTTTCAAGTTGTTTAAGATAAAAGACGGCGTATGTTAAACTTACGCCGTCTTTTGCTTTTTAAAACGACCGCGAAAAAAATGCCCGGAACACTTTATCTCGTCGCTACGCCCATCGGAAATCTCGCCGATATTTCCAAACGCGCGCTCGAAACTTTGCAAGCGGTTGACTTAATCGCCTGCGAAGACACGCGCCACACAGGGAAACTACTCAACCATTTCGGAATCAAAAAACGTCTCGTCAGTTATCACGAACACAACGAAAACTCCCGTAGCGATGAATTTGCCGAACTCTTGAAGCAGGGCAAATCAATCGCCGTCGTGTCGGATGCCGGAACGCCCGCGATTTGCGATCCGGCGTTAATGATCGTCCAAAAAGCTCACGAAACGGGAGCGAAAGTCGTCTCGATTCCCGGCGCGGTCGCTTTTGTCAACGCCCTCGTCGTCTCCGGTTTGCCGACCGATTCCGTATTTTTCGGCGGCTTTCTGCCGTCGAGAAAAACCGAAAGACGCAAGCGTCTGACGGAAGTTTCCTCAATTCCGGCGACGATTTTGTTTTACGAAACGCCGCATCGTCTGGCGAAAAGTCTGCTCGATTGTCTGGAAGTTCTGGGTAATCGAAAAGCGGCGGTCGTTCGGGAAATCACCAAACTGCACGAGGAAACCGTGCTGGGAAATTTGCAGGAATTGGCGGAAAAATATGCTTCGGACGAGGTGAAAGGCGAGATTGTTTTGGTGATTGACCGTGACGTAATCCAGGATTCGGGATTCGGGATTCAGGATTCAAAATCAATTGTCGAACGGGTCGCCGAATTGGAAAATGAAGGCGTTAACCGTAAAGTCGCGCTGAAAAAAGCGGCGAAGGAATTCGGCGTATCTCGTTCGGAAGCCTATCGAGTCTGGCAGTCGGAAAAGTGAAAACGAATTACGAATTTCAAACTACGAACTTCAGCCTGTATTCATAATTTGAATTTAAAATTCGTAGTTGAAGATTATTTCTTCTCGTCAAAATTAAAATATCCGATTGCCGCGTCGTGATCGGAAAAGCGTTCGACGCGCGTCTCGTCATTACGGTAAATTTCGGGAAAATCGGCGTTGATTCTGGCGTAACCGAAACCGGCGAGATGTTTTTTCAACGCCGGACTGACTAAAAAATGATCGAGAACCTGCGCGTTGCCGTCGAAACTGTAGGAATACATCTGATTCGGC
>JAYVGL010000094.1:0-5188 GCA_043772175.1 Pyrinomonadaceae bacterium
CTGTGAAGGATTGCTCGAAACGAGCGAAGCCAAGATTCGGATTTGCGCGATTCGGCTAATTCTGCGGAGAATTGCTTAACTGCAAACAGGTTCTATAAGTCAGGTTAGTATTTCAATCTTTTTGCCGTCGCCAAATCCTTCACGCCCAAATTTTGCAGTTCTGCCAAAAGATTAACGAAAATATGCGCGGTGGCGTGGGCATCGTCGGACGCGCGATGATGATTGACGAGTGCGACCGAATAGTAATTCGCTAAAGTATTGAGCCGGTGATTTTCGACGTGCGGATTCAGGCGGCGCGATAATTTCACCGTGCAGAGCGATGGATTTCCGACGCGGTAATTTTCGTAAACTCTGCCGATTTCGTGATTTAAAAAACGCATATCGAAATGCGCGTTGTGCGCGACGAGAATCGAATCGCCGATAAAATCTAAAAATTGGTTGGCAACTTCACGAAACTTCGGCGCGGACTTGACCATTCGGTCGGAAATTCCGGTAAGCTGCGTGATGAAAGGCGGAATCGGCATTTCAGGATTAACCAAAGTTTGAAATTCTTCCGCGACTTTGCCGTTTTTGACGCGATATGCGCCGATTTCGGTAACGCGGCACGGCGGCGATTTCGCGCCCGTCGTTTCCAAGTCGAACACGACAAACTCCGTGTCGTCAAACTTTCGTCGCTCGAAATGCGATTCGATCAGTTCCAAAAAATCTTCGTTTAATTGCAGACGCGGATCAATTTCAGCTAAATCCGAAACCAGCAATTTTGCCAAATCCGAATCAGGCTTCTTAATTTTCATCACGAAATCAACGACCTTAACAGCCGAAGCGCGACCGCCGACGGACTGCAAGAGTTGAATCGTTTCGCTGATTAATAGAGAATCGGAAATTAAGTTCGGATAAGGTGGCATCTCGCCTTTGATTTTAGCGTGAAACCGCGAAACTGCAAATTGCACCGCGCAAAGTTGAAATTCCGAACGATAAAATCGTAAATTTAAATCCGATGAACTCCGAACAAATTCTCGAATATTTCCGCCAGACCGACGCGCTTTTGGAAGGACATTTTATTCTATCAAGCGGCTTGCACAGTCCGAAATATCTGCAATGTGCGCTCGCGCTGCAATATCCGTTCGATGCCGCGAAATTCGGCGCGGCAATCGCCGAAAATTACGTCGGCGAAAATATCCAAACCGTCGCATCGCCCGCAATCGGCGGTTTGATTATCGGATATGAAGTCGCCAAAGCCTTAAACGTGCGCTTCATCTGGACGGAACGCGAAAACGGCGCGATGACTTTGCGGCGCGGCTTTTCAATCAAAGAAAACGAACGAATTTTAGTCATCGAAGATGTCATCACGACCGGCGGCTCAACCCGCGAATGTATCGCGGCGTTGGAAAAGCACGGCGCAAATATCGTCGCGGCGGCTTCGATCATTGACCGCTCAAACGGCGCGGCAAATGTCAGCGTTCCGCGAATTTCGTTGGTTAGTTTGAAAGTTCCAAGTTATCAATTGGAAGATTGTCCGCTGTGCGCCAACGGTCAAGAAGCAATCAAACCGGGCAGTCGAACCGCAAAATGAATTTTAAATTACTTTTACAATACGACGGCACGGATTTTCACGGCTGGCAGGTGCAGGACGGACAGCGCACGGTGCAGGGCGAACTCGAACGAACGCTGAGTTTTTTGGAAGACGCGGACACCGTGAAAGTGATCGGTTCGGGGCGTACGGACGCGGGCGTTCACGCCGAAGGTCAGGTGGCGAACGTGCGTTTAAATCGCGCTTTTACGCCCGACCATTTGCGGACGGCGATTAACGGCAATTCGCGGCGCGACGTGCGAGTCGTCAACATCGAAAAAATGCCGGACGAATTTCACGCCCGCTTTTCCGCCAAGACGAAATACTACGTTTATCGAGTCGTCAACGCTCCCGTTATGTCTCCGTTCTGGCTGCGTTTCGCGCATCACGAAGCCAGATTTCTCGATGTCGGGCGAATGAACGACGCGGCGCGGCTGTTCTTAGGCGAACATGATTGGACGGCGTTTTCGGCGGCGCGTTCGGATGTCGAAAACCGCGTTCGCACGGTGAAAAGTTTCACGGTCGAATCATTCTGGGACGCGCGTTCAAATTCCGCCGTCATCGAATTTCGCATTTCCGCCAACGGCTTTCTGCGTTATATGGTGCGCTCCATCGTCGGCACAATGCTCGAAGTCGGGCGCGGCGAAAAAGATTCTGATACAATTCAGACGGCAATCATCGGCGGCGACCGCGATCTAGCGGGCAAAACCGCGCCGGCGAACGGGCTGACGCTGCATAAAGTTGATTACGAATGAAAATAAACTTGACAGAGTTTTTAGCAATATGTATTCTTATCAACTCGCAAGTTTTTACTGAGAGCGTTCCGTAAAAATCACATAAAAGATAAAATTGTTAGGAGTTATTTTTTATGGAACACGTTAAAAACTTTGCCAATCTTGCCGCAATTCTTTCCGCTAAGTTTCCTGAACTCAAGGACACAGCAGCCTTTTATGTGCTTGCTTTCGTCGCGCTCGAATTTCCATCAGGAGGTCTGTTTTTTGAGGAGTTTAGAGGATTCTTTTTTCATAGCGTGTTCAATCGCATTTATTCTAATGTTTCACCAGAGATTAAAAAATCCAACCTAATTGATGTAAAAAATCTTTCCAAGTCAGAATTTGCTGAAGTTTGCGCTTATCTCATCTATGAGTGTTTAAAGATTGAGGCGAAGAACTTTCCTAAGCCGGAAAACTTATTGAAAGTTGTTAAAAACTTAGCAGGATTAGAGCCTGACGCGATACATAAAGCCAATCGGAACGATCCAAATGTGAAATATCGGTTCAGTTATTCAGATTTATCCCGAAAAGCGATTCTCCGAATAGCAGACTCTGAAATTTCAGAGGTCTTCAATAGTAGAAAGGAAGTTGCTTACACGCCGGAAAGCCTTGAGAATCTTTTAATAGAAATCGCTGATCCTCAGCCCGAACAACAGATATACAATCCGATTTGCGGAGTCAGTTCACTTTTCTTGTCATTACAGAAAAAGTTTCCCGAATATAATCTAAAGTGCGAAGGTAACGAAGAAAATTCTTACTTATATTTTCTAGGCTTAATCAATCGGTGGGCAAATAATCTTAGTTGGCACGATTTTTCTGTCAATCAAGGAAATCTTCTTAACGAAGACCGGTTTGATTCACTTCGACCAAATCAACATCCTGACGACCAAAGCAAGTATGAAATTGCCATAACTATTCTTCCTTTAGGAACGCAATCTCGAAAAAACAAGCCATTAACCTTTGAGTTCTTTCGTAAAGAAAGCGTTATGCCCAATGTCGAAACTGCTT
Source organism: Pyrinomonadaceae bacterium (assembly GCA_043772175.1). Lineage (GTDB taxonomy): Bacteria > Acidobacteriota > Blastocatellia > Pyrinomonadales > Pyrinomonadaceae. The sequence goes on from JAYVGL010000094.1 coordinate 3,352, forward strand.
ATATTGAGTTGATGCTTGCCGTTACCAATGAGAAAGGAAAAGTTATCGTCGTTGTGCCTGAAAATTTTCTGTTCTCAAAAGAGAACAATTCGTTTCGGGAAAAGTATTTGATGAACGATTTGATTGAAAAAGTTATCAGTCTGCCCGAAGATACTTTCAAACCTGTTAGCGTAAAAACCTCAATCATCGTCTTTAACAAAAATAAGAGTAAGGCGAACAAAGACTTTATTATTTTTGACGGAAAGAGTGAAGGTTTCAAGGAAATCAAAGTAAGAAGCAATTTAGTTAAATCGCAAAGCAACACTGATTTGAGAGCCTCTCGTTATGCTTTGAAGGAAAGCAAAGAAGTAAAATCAATTCTTTCAAAATATCCGCAAAATGAAGTTAAGAAAATCAAAGATTTAATAATTTCAGCTATTTCGGGTTCTAACTATTCACCGAACGATAGAATCGTCGAAAGTTCATCGGAAAATTTGCCGTATGTTCGCGTCAAAGATTTATCAAACAGCAACAAAAATTTCACGCTGGACGTTTCAAAAGTCGAGCGCGTAATCTCGCGTGAAAAAGCCCGCAAAAAAACCGTTGTTGATTTCTCGGCGGTTCTGGTCAGCAAAATCGCGCCCAAACTCAAACCGACTTTGTTTGACTTTGCAGGTCAGCCGATTGTTGTCGGCTCCGATGTTATTGCTTTAAAGGTTAAGGAAGATGTTAATGTCGAGTATTTTTTGACCCAGCTTTACTCACGGCTGGTGCAAACTCAAGTCGAGATGATGAGTTCGGGAAGTATTATCAATCGAATTAGCAAGGAAGATTTTTTGAATATTCGGATTATCTTGCCGTCTCCGGCAGAACAAAAACTCCAAATTTTTGAAAGAAGCGGCGTGGATGAAGACAAAGCAATTATTCAGGAGCAAATTTCAAGTGCCAGAAAAGAGATTGAAACAACCGAATATGACGTAATTGCGGCGATTACTCACAATTTGAATCAAAAACTCGGACAGATAGTAGATGATTACGGCACGTTGATGCTTTTTCTACGAAACAAAGAAAAAAATCAGATGCCAATCAGGTTTGATGAAATCCTGCGTCCTATGAGAAGCGGCGAATTGGTTAGCAATATTCCGACGTTTTCAAAAGTGGCAAATCGCCTTCAAAATAATTTGTTGGATACGGCTTACACAATGAAAACAACCGAAAACATCTTGCAAAAAAGTGTGATAAATACTGAAGCACTTGATATTGTCGGGTTTTTCAGAGAATCAATTAAAGCAGATTTTGAAAATCCGCATTTTACAATCAAAATCGAATCTAAGTTAAAATCATTGATCGTTTTAGCTGATATAAACGCCCTCAAAGATGCGTTTCGTAATTTGATTGAAAATGCCAAAAAGCACGGCTTCACACAGGATAACCAAAAATATCAGATTGTTTTTGAAATCTCCAAATTTACGGATAATTCAGGTGAGAATTTTGCGCGGATAGTTTATAAAAATAATGGCAATCCTCTTCCTAAAAGTTACAGGTTTGAAGATTATACGCGGCTCGGCACGAGAATGGGGAAAAATAAAGGAACAGGAATTGGAGGATTCTTTGTAAAAAAAGTGATTGATTTACACAAAGGAAGTTTCAAAGAAATTACTTTGCACGAAAACAATCAGGAAATCTTTCAAGTCCAAATGGAGATTTTATTACCTTTGGCAGATTAAATTTCGGATATATGAAAACATACAATATTTTACTAATTAGAGCAATTTTTAAGTTTTGTAATGTTTAGCATTTTCAGGATTGACCTTTTCATAATGCTGATTCAACTTTTCACGAGCAGTTTCAATTGAAA
>JAYVGL010000095.1:0-6622 GCA_043772175.1 Pyrinomonadaceae bacterium
TAAGGGCGCAATAGCCACTGCGCCCTTACTTCGTGCGGGCTTCTGCAAAAGTAGTCGCACCAGTCTGAAATTCGCTATAGGGCAAAAAACAAAGCCACCGCCTCTGGCGGCGGTGCTTTTACTTGTTCGGTGCGTTGTCAGTAAAAGCATAAAAATTTTACGGTTGGTTATTTAAGGTTGTGATTCAGACCAAACATATTTTTTACCATTCCATTTCATTGTTCCATCAGAGCCTTCCGTCCCGAAAAAAAGATTTACCCTTCCACGTCTAGCTTTTTTGATTTCCCAATTTTTGCCTTTCTCGCCCTGCTCGCCCAAACGAACTTTCTGGAAGATGAGCGCACTGCTACGACCAAGAAATAAAACCGATGACTTTTGTTCGGATTGACAACCCTTTCCTTTGCCGTGAATAATAAACAATGCCAAGTCTTCCGCATCTACTTCCTTACCGGAAAAATAAGGATATTCGATTTTCACAGTTTTAGAAATATCTTCAACTGTGTCGGATAAACCGACAATGACCGCGACATCTTTCATACTGTCGCCGTTGAAGTCTCCAACCGATTCCTAAGGCACGGCTCTGGTTTCAACCTTGAGTTTTCCGCCGGAAATTGATTTGACTAAATCTTCTACTTTCTTTGGAGTTTGGGCTTGCCCGGAAACACCTAAACACAATAGCAACGTAGAAATAGTGGTTAGTAGCAACGCAAATGCTTTTGCTGCGCGTTTGTTAATTCTAAAAATCATTATTTTTTTCCTTCCGACCATAAACGGTCGAGAAACTTAGTCGGATTCATCAAATCCGCTCTTCGTTGATAATTTGCATTTTTCAAAACGCCTTCATTGTAGTATTCAATCTTGTTAACTCTGTCGGTAAGAATTCCGCTACCGGTGCCGTCAAACAATTCAAAGTGCATCATTGGACTGACTTTGATAACCTGTCCGACTTTGCCGACGACATCTCCAGCTTTGACTTTTGCGCCAATCTTGAGAAAGTCCTTCGGTATTTCTAATATCTCGCCGTAACGGATAATGCCGATTCCCTCGTGCCGTATCGCAATTGCCTGCGTGTTTTCATGAAATTCTCCTGATTCAACAATAATACCGTCATCTACGGCGACGACATCCGACTTAAGAGGCGCATATAAATCACAGGCGGCGTGGACTCGTTTGTTGGGTCTGCGTCACCCAAACTGCGCCATTCCTTGTTTGTAATTTCCATTATATTTCGGAGCGGGAAAATAAAGTGCCATAGTAATCTCCTTTTTTGGTTTGATTGTTATACCTCAGTTTTTAGTTTGTCTATTGCTACATCCACCATAAGCGAAAGCACCGAACTAATGGTTATGCCGAACTATTCGGCATAACACTCATATTTCAGGAGTTATACCGATTGATTCGGCATAACTCCCTTATGTGCAGAACCAACTTAACCTATTGTTATCCTCGATTGCAACAAAAATTATGCAGCAAAAACCTAAATTATCGGAACAGGTCAGGGCAGTTGCCAGAGCGCGGCATTTGAACTATAAAACCGAAGATGTTTACCATAATTTTATCAAACGGTTCATCTTGTTTCATAATAAACGACATCCGAACGAAATGGGCGCGACCGAAATAACGGAGTTTTTAACTCCTTTAGCGGTTAAAGATAAAGTTTCGGCTTCAACGCAGAATCAAGCGTTCTACTCTCTGGTATTTTTTTACCGTGATGTTTTGCGAATCAATCTGCCGAACATCGAAGGTGTGGTTCGCGCCAAACGTCCCGAACATTTGCCGGTCGTGTTCACCGCGAGCGAAGCCAAAGCAGTTTTGGCAAATATGAAAGGTGCTCCTTTTCCGGTGGCAAGTCTGCTTTACGGCGCGGGTTTGCGTCTGACCGAAGCCCTGCACTTGCGCGTCAATGATATTGATTTTGAAATGATGAATATCACCGTCCACGACGGCAAAAGAGACAAATCGTTCGTCAAAAGCCCTTTGGATATTTAGAGCAAACCTCTTTCCTTAACCTTCAGATAAGTTTCAAGCAGACGCGGCGCGAGCGAATTGGTCGTTACGTCTAACGCCAGACCGCCGAGCGTTTCGACTAAGCGCAATGCCGATTCGCGCTGGAAGATGATTTCTTCGGCGGCGGATTGAGTGAAAACGTCTTTGATTTCTTTGGGTTTTTCGCTGACGGCGGCGTTCAAATCGCGGTCGCCGATGGTCACGACGAGCGGCAGATGGCGCGGGCGCAGAAGTTTGAGCGACGAGATCAATTCTTTGGACGATTCTTTATCAACCAAATCGGTCAGAATTACGATGAAGGAACGCTTTTTGGAGTTGGCGGAAATGAATTGGAAGGCGCGTGAATAGGACGGTTCGATCATTTCGGGTTCGAGGTCGTGGAGGGCTTCGAGAACCGCGTCAATTGAGCGAATGCCTTTTTGCGGCGGCAGATACTTCTTGACTTTGCGCCCGAAAACCAGCAGTCCGCAGTTGTCGCCGCCGCGCCCCGCCGCCGCCATCAACGCCAGACTCGCGTGAATCGCCGTGTCGAATTTGGTTTCGTCGCCGATTCGCCCCGTCATAAGTCGCCCCGCATCGAGCGCGATTAAAATCGTCTGGTCGCGCTCGATTTGATACTGGCGCGTAGTTAGTTTTGAACGCCGCGCCGTCGCCGTCCACGAAATATGCCGCAGTTCGTCGCCGCGAACGTAATCGCGCATTGATTCAAAATCGCGTCCTTCGCCGCGCAAAACGGCTTTGCGCTGGACGGCTTGAAACGAAATCGCGCCCAGAGCTTTCAACGCCATTTCCCGCGCCCGACGCATATTCGGATAAACTTTGACCGATTCGGACGCGCCCAAATCAGCCTGACACCAAACCATACCGATCTTCGATAAAAATCTAACGGCGGTTTTGCCGAATTGGTATTTTCCGCGACGCGGCGGCGTTAATCCGTAGGTGAAATCGGCGGCGGTCTGCGCTTCGATTTTGAAAGCGGCTTCGCGGGTTTCAGAGAGTTTCAATTCAGGCGGAAACTCGTCTTTGATTTTTAATTGAAAATCTCGCGGTGAAGCGTTTTCGATGTGAATTACCACGTTCGTTTCATCGCCGATGGCAAATCGCTTTTCAAATTCGCGTGAGATTTTTAATTCCGCCGGTAAACTGCGGCTGATGAAATAATCAACCAACGCCAACGAAATCAGCGCGACATCGTGAACCAAAACCGCGTATCGCAAAACCGGAAAATTCCACGACAAAGAGAGCGGCAGAAATCCGAGTGCCAACAAGACGAAGAAAAGGCGTGAGAAAACAAAACGCATAGATTATTTTATGAACTCTGTGCTAAGAAAAAGCCAGTCCCAACTATCGTTGATTTTCTTTGCGCCGATGCGAGTGATAAACAGGCTAATCATATCGCCTTCTTTCAATTCTTTCGGGAAAAACGCTGCTACCTGTTTTTGAACCGGAATCCAATATTCGTTGTTAAGTAGTCGTTCACAATTATGTTTATCTATATCAAGTCGAGTTTTCGGTCATAGACAATATAAGTCTATTTGCTCCAGCATTTAACTAATCACAAGATAGTTAAGTCTAATTGTGAACGACTACTTACATTCATTAAATAGATATTCATTTTCATAGAGCGAAACGGTTTTATCTTCCATTGCTAAAGTTTTTTTCCATAAGTCGAGCGTTTCTTTTCTATCAACTGAGAGAGGTCGAGATTTGTTCATAAACTTAACTCTGACCTGTGAATACAAAAGATTTGTGTATGCCACCGTTTGCGGAATACTTTTTTTCTCAATGATAACATCGGCGTTTTTCCCTTCGGGGTCTAAACTAATAGTTTCCGAGAGGGTTCGAGGCTTATATCTGTCGTAAGGGAAATCATCTTGAGCATAAACTGTGAACAAATTTCCGATAAAAATAAAGGTCAACAGCATTAAGAATTTTCGCATTTTGTAAATCTCCTATGTTTGAGTAAATTGCCGTGCGGCAGAGAAATATTATCGCAGAATTACCGTCAAAGATAGTTGTTTGTTATAGTTTAGAAAAACGTCGAATTAAACGAAAACACTGCATAAAGACTTCACTTCAGCCAAAGCCATCCGCGCCATCGCCGTTTTTGAAATGGTCAAAGGATTTCTAGGCTTCGTCGTCGGCATAACCCTCATTTCACTGCTTCACAAAGATTTGGAAGTCGTGGCGGGAAATGTTTTGCAGCATCTGCACGTTGATCCGACCGGACATTTCGCGCAGATGTTCGTCGAACGCGCTTCAAAAATCAACGAATCGAACATCCTGCTTTTCGTGATTCTGGCGTTCGTTTACACGATTGTCAGATCGGTCGAAGCCTACGGTTTGTGGCGTTTGCGAACGTGGGCGGAATGGTTTGCGATCATCTCCGGCACGATTTATTTGCCGATTGAAATTTACGAGATTTTCCAAAAACCGACCGCGCTTCGATTCCTGATTTTCTTTTTTAATCTCGCGCTCGTTTTGTATTTGATTTACGTTCGGCGCGAGGCTCGTTATCACAAAATTCACGACCGGGATTCGGCATAAATGTTATGAAAAAAGTCGGCGAGTCAATACAGGAAGCCATCGAAGCGTTGGAAAACGGCGCGACCGACGCGGCGTTTGCGGCGGCGTGCGCGGCACTGACGGAAACTTTGAAAAAGTCTCTGGAAACGGCAGATTTGAGCGGCGGCGATTATCAGAATTTCGTCAAACGACACTGGCGTTTGTTATGTTTTATGGGTTTGCCGCGAGCGTTGCCGCTGCCGCGCACCGTCGAATTCAATTTGACGAAACTCGTTCACGGATTTAGTTTGCGAAACGCAGAAGAGTTGATTCTGCACCTGATTCGCCAAACCGCTCTGATGGGAAAAACGCCGCCGCCGTTTCGGTTTCATCCAGGCGCGACGTTCGAGGTCGCGCATCATCAAATACTTATTCCCGCCGCGCTCGTCGGCGGATTGGTCGGCATCGTAATTTTTCAGCCGGTTAACAAAAACGAAAGCGTTCCCGATAAATACTGGCTGAACATTTCGGACTTCAAGATGTTCATCTCGGAACTCTGGGGCAGAATTGACCTGGCGGAACGGGTAATGGAATTTTATCTGGATTGATGAAGAAATAATGAAGTAGGAATGATGAATGATGAAAAGAAATTAACTTCTTATTTAATCATTCATCGTTCCCACTTCATCATTTCAACCCTGCTTCAGCATTTAGACAGCTTTCTCAATCGCCGAAAGTTTGTTGATGTCAATCGAGACCTGTTCGCCCTCTTCGAGCGCATTATAGATGCTGGTGAACTTTCTGCCGAATTTTATCTCCGTCGCCTTGTAGGAAGAGCGCGTATGGACGACTGACGAGAAGGTTTCGTCGGTCGCTGACAGTAAAATCAAAATCTCCGCGTCGGTCGCCTGCAAATCTTCTTCGGTCAAACCGAACATCGGCGAAGCGTCGTCAATCGGATGAACAATCGTCAACGCCAGCGGAAAAAACGCGACGTGATTTCGCTCCAGTTCGAGATAATCGAATTGGCGCGAAATTTTGCCGTTTTGCTCGACGAAACGCGAAAACAAAACCTGCACTCCGACTTCGATCAGCTGACTGCTTCTGCCGTTAATCATCCGAAACATAAACCCTTTCGTTCCGCGATACGGCGCGACGACGGCGACTTCGCTGAACAAAACTTTCGCCGTCGGACGCGCAAACCGGGCGAAGACGATGCCCGTAATCAGCGCGGTCACGATCATCGAATAGTAAGATTCGATGGTGACGAGCAGATTCGGCGCGATGCCAATCGGGTGAATCGTGCCGTAACCGATGGTCGCAAACGTCTGCACGGAAAAGAAAAAACCGCGCAAAAGCAAATTGTTCAGCGGAACTTCCGAAGTATCAACCAACGCCGACGCGCCGAACGCCGCGTAAAAAATGCCGAAAACGACGTTGCTCAGAAAATACAAAAGCAGAGTTAGAGAGAGAAACGTCGTCCACGACATCGAAATCATCGTGTGGTAAAGATTGAGCGACGACAAAAACGGCAAACCCGTCCGCTGAACATTGAAAGTCCCGTCCTGATTCAAAAGTCGCTGACGACTTTCACCCGCGACGACCGAACCGAAACCCAAATCACGGTCTTCCTCACGCGGCAGAGACGCGGCTGGCATCTTTATCGGTTGCGGACGAATTTCCTCTTGGTGTGCCATCCCGGTAAGTTATTTTCGGCTTCGAGTTCGTTTATTTTGCGCTGAAGTTTTTCGATTCTTTCAGTCGGTGTCAACTTTAGATTTTCAAGCATCTCCGTAAAATCAACGCCTGCCTCTAACCCCGCCGCCACTTTACTTCCCGGAGGCGGGTTCGCAATCATTCGTCTAAACTTTTCCAGCCTCTCTTCACTCAGTTTTCCCATCATAGATTTGCTTTATCTTTGAAAACTTTATCGAGCCACATATTCGTCAATTTCTCTTGAATCGAATTCGCCCGCAAACGGTCGTTCAAATTTTTGAAATCAACAAAATCAAGATGCTGATCCTGATTGAAACACGAGAAGACGAAAAACTCTTCGCCCGTGTGCGGGTTGACGTGCCGCTGCAAACATTGGGCGCAGACTTCTTTCATC
>JAYVGL010000096.1:0-3034 GCA_043772175.1 Pyrinomonadaceae bacterium
TCGATTTTTACTTCACGCCACTTGCCGTCGCGTTTGGCGTTGGAAGACTGGTATTCGACCGTGTAAAGAGCGCGCAATTCGGCGGCGACGGCGGCGTAGAGTCTGCCCATTTCTTCGAGGCGGTTAATGGTGTTCAAGGTTCCGCCGGTGCGATTGGCTAAGATTTCCAGACGACTGCGGGCGGCGGAAAACATCGCAATCTGCGCGGGTGTCGGGTCGGCAAGTTTAAACGGGTCGCCGGTCGGGAGCGCAAGCGGATAAATTGTTACGCCCTGCGCGTCGGCGCGGTTCAAAACGGCGTTTAAAATCTCGCTCGTTTCGGGTTTAATCGCGGCGGTGATTTCCGGTTCTTTAACTTTTGCCAAAAAATCGCGGTCAATGTTTCGCGTCGCCGTATCAACGCCGTCGGTTAAAACAATAATCGCTTTGCGGCGTTTGCCTTCGCCGGAAAGTTTTTCGAGCGCGACGTTCAACGCTTTATATAATTGCGTTTTGCCGCGTCCGTTGGCGGCGGTGATGGAGTTGCCGATTTTTTTGCGGTCGGTCGTAAAATCGTTTCGCAAATTTACTTTGTCGTAAAATTCTATGACCGCCACGCGATCTTCCGGCGCGAGCGCGTCAACGAATCGGAACGCCGACTGACGAATCGTTTCACGAAAACCGAGCGTCGAACCCGACATATCGAGAATCATTACGACGGAAAACGGCGCGACGGTCGGCGCGAAACTCAGGATGCTTTGTTTCACACCGTCTTCGTAAACCGTAAAATTTTCCTTGCTCAAGCTGGTAATCGGTCGCCCTTTGTTGTCAGCTACGCCGACATTCAGGCGGACGATGGAAGTGTCAACCTTAATCGTGTCATCATCCTGCGCCGAAACGGTGTGTAAACCGCTTAACAAAAATAAAAATACCGTCAAAAACTTTGTAAATCGCATAATAGACCGTTCGTTAATCAGACGCTTCAAAATGTTACGCGGTTGCATACGCGCTAATTGCGTAATATATCTTAACATTAGTAAGATTATGGTTTATAATTCATGACAGTCGAAAAATCGTCCGGGACAAATATTTGTCAATCTTTGTAAAAAAACTAAAATTTATGTCTTACAAGCCGAAATACTGCTGCCAGTGCGGAGAAAAGATTGAAAACGTCGAGCAAAAGTTTTTCTCAAGCTCGCGCTTTTGCGAACTTTGCGCGACCGATTTCGGATTTTATGACTTGGTTCGGCGCGTAGTATCGGGAATCGGACTTATATTGATAGTTTTTCTTATTAGCAACTATTTTCAGAAGCCGGAAAAATCTTTGAATATCGCCTCTAATCAATTTAAAGGCGACGTTCAAAGCGTTAAAACCGCATCGAATGACCGGAGCGAAGTGCTGCAAGTTCAGAATACCAACGCCGTTCAAATTCCGGCGCGGCAGTTAAACGGCGCACCGCCCGTCAACCCGGCGGTAACGGCTGACACATCGGATTCAAATAAAAAAACTTCCGGTAAGTCGCCGGTCGAAGCGTCCGAACCGACTTATTTATGCGGTGCGGCGACTCAGAAAGGAACGCCGTGTTCGCGGCGCGTCAAAGGCGGCGGACGATGCTGGCAACACGAGGGTCAGCCGTCCGCAGTGTCGCCGGAAAAATTACTCGTCAGCCGATAAATATAAAATTTTCGACTTTTACGTTTTCAAAAGCAGGTTGACAAAACTTTTTAATGAAACAAGCGTTTAAATTTATAATCAAACAACTTCCGGCAGGAAATTTAGATGAAACCAATAGCTCCTAATACATTAATTCAAAACCGATATTTAATCGTCCACCTGATCGGTAAAGGCGGAATGGGTGAAGTTTACCTCGCGGTTGATCAGCGTTTAGGCAGCGCGATTGCTTTGAAACGCACGTTTTTTTCCGATGATGTTCTGCTCGGCAACGCTTTTGAACGCGAAGCGCGGACGCTGGCGCGGCTTCGCCATCCGGTTCTGCCGAAGGTCAGCGACCATTTTACCGACGAAGGAACGCAGTATCTGGTAATGGAACACATTTCCGGCGAAGATATGTCGAAGCGTCTGGAAGCGATGCAGAAGCCTTTTCCGCTGAGTTGGGTTTTGTTCTGGGCTGACCAACTGCTCGATTCTCTCAATTATCTGCACACGCACGAGCCGCCGATTATTCACCGCGACATCAAGCCGCAAAATTTGAAATTAACCGACGAAAATCACATTGTCCTGCTCGATTTCGGTTTGTCGAAAAATTCGGCGGGCGAAACGCGGGCGACGACGAGCGGCGGCAGCATCGTCGGTTACACGCCGCATTACGCGCCGATGGAACAGATTCGCGGCACGGGAACTGATGCGCGCAGCGATCTTTATTCGCTGTCGGCAACTTTGTATCAGATTTTGACTGCTAATGTTCCGCCGGACGCGCTGACTCGCGCCGATAGTTTGATTAACGGTCTGCCCGATCCGATTACGCCGATTAACGAAATTAACACTGAAGTTTCAAAGGCTGTTTCCGATGTCATTGTCAAAGGAATGTCTATCAGCCAGGAACAAAGATACAAATCCGCCCGCGAAATGCAGAAGGCTTTGCGCGATGCCTACGCGCAGATGCAGACCGATATGTCGGCGAACACGGTTCAGTATTCCAACGAAACTAAGCCGGAAGTTTTACAGTCTTTCCAGAAAACGGAAGTTCTGCCGGTGGTGCCGATTATCAGCCGTTCGGAAGGACAATCGAAGTCGGTTTCCGAACCGACAATACCGACCGGAAACTCGAATTCGACACCGTTGCCGTCTGCCGATACCTTCATTCCCGCGATGGATTTCGATGCCACAATGCGTTACGACTCCGATGTCCAAAGTCCCGCAGCGCAGAGCTCAACGGCGGCGCAAAGTTCGACACCGAAACAAGCCGATATTAAAACGGAGGTTTTTCTGGCGGGCAGTTCGTCGGCGATTTCGTCGGCGCAGGAAAAATACGGTGAACACGGCAACGATTTCAAGAGTGATTTCAAATCGGGTGAAATCGAAAAAGCGGCTTTC
>JAYVGL010000097.1:0-9018 GCA_043772175.1 Pyrinomonadaceae bacterium
CGAAGTAAGGGCGCAGTGGCGATTGCGCCCTTACTTCGCGCGGGCTTCTGTAAAAGTAGTCGCGCCGATCTGAAATTCGCTACAGGTGAAAAGTGGAAAGTGAATGAGAGATTTCTTACAGCCCCCGATTGACCATTCTTTGAAGTTATCTTTGCTCATTAATTTATGGGCAACAAATGCGAAATGACTTTATTTTGATTTTCTGACAATCTTATCGCAACTCAAATCGGGATTCTACCGAAATATAACGGACGACAGGGAAGTTGAAACTGTTCACTATTCACTATCAACTGTTCATTGTCTGACGGAGGATTCTTTCGTTTGCTATTGAATAGTGAACAGTTGACAGTAAATAGGTTTGTTTTTCGGCGTGTTTTGCCTGCTTGCCGCTCGAACTTCGAGTTTCTCAAGTCTGCCTCAAGTCCTGCCGGCGCGCTTCAAGTTTTTCTCAAAGGCGGTTCGGTAATCTCAAGATAGATTAAATCAATTAACCGAAATTTTCGGAGAACAGCCAGAGGAGAAAATAAAATGAGCAGATTAAACAACCGGATCAGCAATCGAATTTACAGTTTCTTTTTAATCGCCGTCGTCATCGGCGGAATGGTTTTACAGGCGCAGGCGGCGAAACTCAGCCCGACTTTGCAGAATAAATTAACGACGCTTGCCGACACTGCGAGCGTCGGGATGGTCATCGTGACGTTTAATACGAACAACGGTTTGCAGGCGGCGCACCTCGATATTCTGCAAAGCGTCGGCGTTTCGGGCGGACAGACTTTTCCGACTTTGGGAATGGTCGCCCAGCCGATGACCGTCGGGCAGGTTCGCGCTCTGATTAGTAATCCGAATGTGCGCTCGGTGTGGTCGAACGACGCGCTGCACTACACGATGAATCAGGCGCGAGTATTGACCGGCGTTCAGAAACTGCAAACCGATTCGGCGATGAACATTCGCAACGGCGGTTTTCCCGTTAACGGCAGCGGCGATTTCTCCGTGATGGTGATTGATTCGGGCATTGATGCGACGCACGGCGATCTGCCGTTCGGGACGAAGGTGATCCAAAACGTGCATCCGATTACCGGCACGGACACGCTCGAAGGTTTCACGCCGAATGTGACGGTCGAAAACATTCCCGACACGGATCAATCGGTCGGACACGGAACGCACTGCGCCGGAATTATCGGCGGCACGGGACTGCGTTCGGGCGGAATGTATCCGGGCGTGGCTCCGGGAACGAAAATCGTCGGCGCGGGTTTGGGCGCAGGGTTATTCGTTTTGAACGCGGTCGGCGCGTGGGAATGGGGCTTGGCGAATCAATATTTGTATAAAATCCGCGTAGTGTCGAACTCCTACGGCACGGACGGCGCGTTCGACGCGGACGCGCCGATCAACGTCGCGTCGAAAAAGGCTTACGACCGCAACATCGCCGTCGTCTTCGCGGGCGGCAACGCGGGTCCGGCGAAAGATACCTACAATCCATACGCAAAAGCACCGTGGGTGATCGGTGTCGCGGCTGGCACGAAAGAAGGCGATTTGGCGAGCTTTTCGTCACGCGGAACGCCGCAAGCAGAAAGATTGGCGAATGACGATCCGAACGACGATTTCGACGCGCCGACCATCACCGCGCCGGGAACGGGACGCGCTTTTGAGACGAACGCGAGCCGTTTTTCTTCGGCAGTCGTTTCGACCCGCGCGATTTCAAATTTAACCGCTAACGGCACGACCGCCGATGCCGAACTCGCGCCCGGCGTGATTCCTTTTTACACGCAGATTTCGGGAACTTCGATGGCGACACCGTTCGTGGCGGGAACCATCGCGCTGATGCTCGATGCCGATCCGACGCTTTCGGTTGATGAAATCAGAGAGATTCTGACTTCGACCGCGACGAAAATGCCCGGACGCGCCGATTGGGAAGTCGGCTCAGGGTATTTGAACGCCTACGCCGCCGTTGATAAAGTTTTCAGCCGCTCGCGTGTTTATGCCAACTTCCAGAACGAAACTTTCAACACGATTTTCGGCGAAGAGCGACCGGCGCAGCAGGCGTTTCACGTTGACTACAATCCGGCACTTTCGGGTCCGACTTCGACCAACGCCAAAACCTTTACGGTCAATGCGGGAACGAATGTTCTCGATGTGTTTGCCAGAGTGGACGACGCGGCGGGCGAAGGTTTGGGCAACGTCGTCGGCATCCGCATTACGTCGCCGACCGGCGTGAGATACTCGACGGCGATTGATTTGCCGGTCATCGGTTCGTTGGTGCGCGAAATCGTCGTTCAGAACCCGGAAGCCGGAACGTGGGTTCTCGAAGTGCGCGGCGCAGGCGGATTAACCGCCGTTCCCGTCGGTTCGCCGACGCAGCTTGCCCTGCCCGGAACGGTTGACGGCACGGTTACGCAGATCAAATACATTCTGCCGACCACCGCCGACATCAGCGGACACGGCGACCGCACGGCAATCGAAGCGGCGATCAAAAGCCGTCTGATTGACACTTTCGCCGACGGAACTTTCCGCCCGGACGCGATTGTCAGCCGCGCCGACTTTGCGCGAACGCTCGTTTCAAACACATCGCTGCGGCAAACGGCGGGCGCGACGGCGAAATTCACCGATGTTTCGGGAGATTTAGCCAAAATCGCCGAAGCCGTGACCGCGAACGGTTCGACGCTGCGCGATTTCAACTTTGTGCCGAAAGGTTTATTGACGGCGACGGGAACGAGTTTCAACCTGAACGGTACGGTCAACCGGCTCGATATGGCGGTCGCCTTCGTTCGCGCGCTCGGACACGATGCGGAAGCCAGAGCGTTGGCGAATTCCAACGTCACCTTCAACGGCGCGACGCTTTCGGACAACGCGCAAATCCCCGCCAACCTGCGCGGCTATGTGCAAATTGCTATCAACGACGGTTTATTTGAAGCGTTTCCGGCAGAAGTTCGCAACCTGGGCAGCGGACAGTTCATCGTGCTGCCGGGACCGAGATTCGAACCGAACACGACGCTGACACGCGGCAAACTGGCAGGCAAATTAAATCTGTTTCATCAATTATTCATCATCGGCGGTTAGATTTCTCCCTGGCAGAAAAAAGGCGCGGCAGTTGAAATTGCAATTTCGACTGCCGCGCCTTTTTATGCAGAAACACGCAGTAAGTAATTCGAGATTCTCAAGTTCGCCTCAAGTTTATCAAATCCGTATCTTTTCAAGCAGTTAAGTCTTTCTCAAGCACAGCGCGATAAAGTTGAAATATCAAGAGATAACACAACAAATTTAGGAGTCAGAGAATGAAAATGAAGCGGAAAAAAAACGAATCAATGAAAAACATTTCGACCAAAGGGTTAATTGCTTTCTTAGTTTTAACGGTGATCGGCGGCGGCTTTTGGCTGTCGTCCGGCAAGACGGACGCGGCGGCGAACACGGACGCGGCGTTAGAGCAGTTGTATCGCAAACCGGCGGCGGACTTCGACTACAATCAGGCGGCGAACGTCGCCAATCTGCGACCGGCGAGCAGATCGCAGCGTTGAATACGTTCAAAACCGTTAACAATTCGCCAAACGCGACTTACCGCTTTAATTCATTCAGCGGTTCGCCCGAAATGATCTACGATTTCGCCAGCCAGCCGTTCACCGGAACGCCGGAAGAAGCGGGCAAATCGTTTATCTCGCAGAATGCCGCGCTGTTCGGTGTCGCCGACATCAACAGTCTGCGCGTGTTTTCGAGCCGCGCCGCGCTCGGCGGATTTTTGATTCGTTATCAGCAGACGTTAAATGATATTCCCGTTAAAGACGGCGGCATCGGCATCGTGATGAACGCCAACAAACAGGTGATTATGGCTTCGGGTCCGTTTTTCCGCGATGTCGCGGTTAACACGCAGCCGACGCTTTCCGCCGATCAAGCCGCTAATCTCGCCGCCGCCGATTTGAATCAGTTTCAAGTTAATCTGCCGTCGCACATTACAAATCTTCTGCAAACCGGCTTGACGAATTTAAGCCAGCAAGCCGCCGCCGTCAGCAATATGCAGCCGCAGCTCGGCATTTATCCGACGGCGAACGGTTACCGGCTCGTTTGGAAAGTCGCTAAGTTCTCGACCAATCCGTTCGGACTTTATCTGGTTTCGATTGACGCGCACACGGGCGAACTCGTCGCCAGAAAGGATTTCGTTGATTTCCAGCAGGCACCTTCGACGGCTGACGTTTATCCGAAATACCCGACGATTACCGACGAGTTGAAAGACCAGTCAATTATCAGCAACTGCAACGGAATACCGTGCGGACAAGAGCGCGTTACCTTGCGTTCGTTCGACGCGCAGAATCGCGTAACCGGCTTGGAAGGAACTCTGACCGGCACACACGCGCTCGTCAACAACGCGCTGGCGACCAAACAGCCGTTCGCGCAAGCCGCGCGCGGAACGTGGCATTTCCGGCAGAACAATCCGACCGGATTTGAGGCGCGCACCAACGAAGCCGACCAATTCGCCGAACCCGCCGAACATCAAGACGAAATCAACGCTTTCTTTTTCGTCACCTATCTGCTTGAATACGTTGACTATCTGCACGTCGCGGGCGACCGTTCAAACTTCGGCAGCGGCGATTTCCCGGACGATTATCCGAACAAAACGATTCCGCTTCCGGCGACCGTGCATATTCCGAATATCTATCTGGCTTTAGATGCGGCGGCGGGAACTCTGCCGAGTCCGACCGACCCGAATTTGAAGGATAAAGTTTTAGGTTTGGATAACGCTTTCGCGCTCAATTTAACGAGCATCATCGAAGGTTTAACCGCCGCGAAATCACCCATCGTCGCCAATCCGACTTCCTACGGACACGGATTTTTATTCAACGACCTGGCACTCGAAGGCACGGTTCCTTATCACGAAGGAATGCACGCGATCACTTCGCCGATTGCCGGTCTCGAAGGCGAACCCGAAGGCGGCGCGCTGAACGAAGGGCAAGCCGATATGTGGGCGTTCACGATTACCGATAACGCGAGTTTGGGCGATCACGTCGTCAATGCCAAAGGCTTTCGCCAGTGCTTCCGCGATTTAGGACGCGATCCGAATTCGGTTGCTTACATCCGCAACGCGCGTTCGACCTTAAAATACAGCGACATCGGAACTCTGCGCGACCGCGCAACCGGACAGTCAACTTTTGAGAGCATTATGACGGCGAAGTTTATATGTCCACGATGTGGGACATCCGCGAAATGATGAACCGCGTTTATCCGAACGCCTCGACCTTCAAACGCCCGCAGCCGAAAGACGGTTTGGCACAAAAAGCTATCACGCAGGGAACGAACATTTTTGAACGCGACTTCTTAGGTTCGATGTATGTTTTAGGCACGACCGCGCCGGACACGATGGTTAAAGCCCGCGACGCGATGATTCTCGCCGATCAGATGCTGTATTCGTCAGACGCGACCGAGCCGACCTCGCCCGGAAAAAACCGTGCGATGATCGAACAAATTTTCGCGGCGCACGAATTGGGCGTGGCGGCGGTTGAAGTTACCGGCGGCAAAGCGACGATTTCCACGCAGGTTACGCCGTTCGCGGGCGATCAGTCCGCGCCGTCCGTTCCGTCAAACATTCGTCTCGAAGCCGCTTCGCCGCGCAGTCTGAAGGTTAGCTGGAACGGTGTTTCGGGCGCGGTTTCCTACGAAGTTCTGAAACGCAAAATCGGCTTTGAAAACGTCCGCCAGCCGAACGGCAAACGTGAATTCGCCGACGGTGATCCGTCAACGACCGGCTTCCGCCACGTTGCTTTCGTCAGCGCGAATCAGCTTTCCTACGAAGATAAAGGCGCGGTTCACGAAGTTTTCGCGCCGGAAGGTTTGAACAATCTTTTCGACAGCGAATACGTTGTTCGCGCCATCGGCAAAAACGTCAGCGGACAACTCGGCTTCTCGAACTTGAGCGGCGCAACCCGCGCCGATAAAGTCGCGCAGGATTTGACCGCACAGGTTGACGCGGCGATCTCGAATATCGCTTTCGCCAACGGCGTGCTGTCCTTCGACAACAAATTGACGAACGCTCGCGGCGCATTATCATCGGATAAAACAATCTACGCGCCGATCAAATTCGACATCTCGAACATTTCAAACCCGACCGTCACGGTGAAAAACGGCGACAGCGGCGCGAACGGTTTTCTTTATAATCAGACGCTGGCGTTCGGCGCGACTTCCGCCGCGAAACGTCTCGAATTCAACGATCCGACGGCGCAGATTTTCAGCTTCGACGCGAAAATCACCGGCAACGCTTTCGCAAGTTCGACGATTGGAACGGGTTCACAAACCGGCGACGGCACGGGCAATCCGCCGACACCGCTGACTTATTCGGTTTTCTCGGAAACTAAAACCGGAGCTTTGGCGGCAGGCGACCCGACAGCAGCGGGCGGTGCGAGCGCGACTTGGGGAAATCCGATGTTCAAAGGAATTACCTGGGACGACATTCCGGTTATGACCAAATCGGACGCGCTGTTTCTCGATGCGACCTTGAGTTCGGCGACGGCGGTTGATATGGATTTCGATCTGCTCGATGCCAACGGTCAGTTGATTGCGAGTTCCGCCGGAGCGACCGCCGCCGAACACGTCTCGGCATCCGTTACGCCGAACACGACTTACTTTCTGCGCGTCAAAGGTTTCGCCAACGGACCTGCGACTTACAGTATTGTCAGCAAACAGCTTTTGCCGAACGGTTCGCCGAACGCCAACGCCGGAACGCAGACGGCAGCGGAAGCTCCGGCGGCACGACCGGCATCACGACCGTCATCACGCGCCTCGTTCGCTTTACGGTCAACCCGCTGACCCGCAATGTAACTTTCAGTTTGTTAAGGTAGAGATTTTCTCATCCGGTGAGGAGCCTTCGGCGCGTCGTTTCTTCTGAAGAGAAACGACGCACCTTTTTTTCAGAACGCGATGTATACTGATGCTCAAATCGTCAAAACCGTTGGAAATTCTCATAGAACCGATCACAAAAGTTTCGTTTTATTCATCTATGCAACGTATTTGCATTATTTTTGCATATTCTGTTAATATGTTTTTCGGGATGACGAAAAATAAGCGGCAGCAAAAAATTATCAATTTGATCAGCGCGAGCAACATCGCCACGCAGGAACAGTTGACGAAATCATTGTCGGAAGCCGGTTTCGACGCGGCGCAGTCGAGCGTTTCAAGAGACTTGACCGAACTCGGCGTTATCAAAATCGGCGGATTTTATTCGACTCCGAGCAATAAAAACGCTCGTTTCGGTTTTGTCGAATTAGAATCTGCCGGTGAAAATTTGATTATCGCCAAATGTGAAAGCGGGCTGGCTTCGGCGGTCGCCGTGCAGATTGACCGCGCCAGAATCGTTGAAATCGTCGGCACGATTGCCGGCGACGACACGATTTTCATCGCCGTCAAAGATGCAAAAACACAGAAGTCGGCGGTAAAGAAAATTTGGGAATTATTCGGAGAGCAGCCGTGAGCGGGACGGCAAACTGCTCACTAAAAAAAAGATGGAAAAGAAAATCAACAAAGTAGTTTTAGCGTATTCGGGCGGACTCGATACTTCCGCGATGCTGTTATGGATTAAAGAAACTTACGGTGCGGAAGTCGTCTGTTTCTGCGCGGATGTCGGGCAGGGCGAGGAACTCGACGGATTGGAGGAAAAGGCTCTGAAAACGGGCGCGTCGAAACTTTACGTCGAAGATTTGCGCGAGGAATTCGTCAAAGAATTCGTCTGGACGGCGGTCAAGGCAAACGCGCTTTACGAAGGCGTTTATCTGCTCGGAACTGCGCTGGCGCGTCCGGTAATTGCGCGAAAACAAATCGAAATCGCGCAAGCGGAAGGCGCGGACGCGGTGGCGCACGGCGCGACCGGCAAAGGCAACGATCAGGTTCGGTTTGAACTGACTTATTACGCGCTTCAACCGGACATCAAGGTTATCGCACCGTGGCGGCATTGGGATTTCAAAGGTCGCGCCGATTTGATTGCGTATTGCGCGACACACGACATCAACGTCACGGCAACTGCCGAAAAGCCGTATTCGATGGACCGAAATCTGATGCACATTTCATACGAAGGCGGCATTTTAGAAGACCCGTGGACTGCGCCGCCGGAAGATATTTTTCTGCTGACGAAATCACCGGAAAACGCTTCGGATAAAGCGGAAGAAATGATTATTGAGTTTGAAAAAGGCGAGCCGACGGCGATTGACGGTGTGAAATACGGCGCGGTTGATATGCTTTCCAAACTGAATTTCATCGGCGGCGAACACGGAGTCGGCAGAGTTGATCTGGTCGAAAACCGTTTCGTCGGAATGAAATCGCGCGGCGTTTATGAAACGCCCGGCGTAACTATTTTACAGGCGGCGCACCGCGCACTCGAATCAATCACGATGGACAGAGAAGTGATGCGTCTGCGCGATTCGCTCGGCGTAAAGTTCGCCGAATCAATTTATTACGGTTTTTGGTTCGCGCCGGAATTTACAATTTTACGCTCGATGATTGACCAAACGCAGGAAACCGTTTCGGGCGAAGTTCGCATAAAATTATACAAAGGCAACGTAACGATTCTCGGACGAAAATCGCCGAATTCGCTTTACAAAGAGCGCGTCGTAACTTTTGAAGACGACGCGGGTGCGTATAACCAACTCGACGCGGAAGGATTTATTAAACTTCAGGCATTAAGATTGAGGTTGCAGAAGATGGATTAAGTTTATGAATAGCTCCAAATTTACAGGACTGCTTTACACAGGAAAAATCACGCCCGAAGATTGCGTTGATTGGGCGAATACTTGTTTGAAAGAAGGCAAGAACGGCGAATATTTAATAAAACTTGCTTCGATGAATAAAAATTATTTGAATAAAGACGAAGTTTTCAAATTAGTGCGGTATTGTTTTGCAGATATTAATTTTCGTTGCTATCCGGGTGAAATAAATTAATTGCTCAATCAAGCCAAAGAGATTGCAAGAAAAATTCTTTCAAGCGAAGTTGAGCCGTCTGATGGCGTAACTAAAATTTCAGATATTGCCGGACAAATTGATTTTCCTTTTTAT
>JAYVGL010000098.1:0-2524 GCA_043772175.1 Pyrinomonadaceae bacterium
TGAATGCGCCCCGCAGTCTCGGTTTGCGGCACCCGCTGAACGCGATGAACGCCCGACTCATACCGCATTTTTGAATAAACCTTGTCGCCTTCGATCATCGCAAACGCTTCTTTCAAACCGCCGACACCGGTGTCGGCTAAATCCATAATGTCCATCTTCCAGCCCTGCCGTTCGGCGTAACGCGCATACATTCGCAGTATTTCGGCAGCAAATAAAGTCGCTTCGTCGCCGCCGGTTCCGGCGCGGATTTCGAGAATGACGTTTTTCTCGTCATTCGGGTCTTTCGGAATCAGCAGAAACTTCAAATATTCGTCGGTTTTCGCCAGATTCGCTTCGAGTTCGGCGATTTCCGTCTGCGCCATCTCGCGCATTTCCGCGTCATCGCCCGCCGCGTCGAGCAACTCCTTCGCGCCCGCCAGTTCCTCATTCATCCGTTTGACATCGCGGTATTTGACGACGATTTCTTCCAAACTGCGATGCTGTTTCATCGTTTTAGCGTAAGTTGACATATCCGACATAATTTCCGGGCTGGAAATCTGCGCGGTCAAATCTTCGTAACTCTTTTCTATTTCTGCAAGTCTGTCTAACATAAAATTTATTTTTCAATTTGCGGCAAATCTCCGAAAAGTTCCGAGAGTGAAAGACGAAAATCAGGCAGAACATTTTCGCCGTCAATTTCGTCATTTTCACGCAAAATACTAACGATATTATTTTGACGATAAACGGCGATAATCCTATTTTGCGGGTATATAATCCAGACAAGATGAACGCCGGCGGACAAATAATCCTTAATTTTTTCTTCAATCTCTTTTTTTTTATCGCTCGGCGAAACTACTTCAACAGCTAAATCCGGCGCGTCAGGAAAAAACTTTTCGGTGATGCCGTATTTTGCGAGTTTTTCATTGCCGACAAACGAAGCATCTGGAGCGCGAACTGTGTCCGGCGTTTGAAAAATGTAGAATCCGGTTTCAGCAGCGAGGACGATTCCCAATTTGTTAGCTCTGACAAAAATGCTCAATGCTTGACCGATATGAGTGGCAACGATTCCGTGTATAATTTCAGTCGGCATATATTTGACCAATTTCCCGCGCACGAGTTCGCAGCCGTGTTTAGTATTCGGCATTGTAAACAGTTCATCGGCTGTAATCAGCCTGTTTTTAGTTTCTTCTAAAACCGCGCTCATAACTTTTACCTCTAAAAATTATACGACAACTTCCAATTCCCGATGATTCGCCGAAACCGCTTCCGTGTCCGACGGCTCTAATTTCAAAGATTCCTGCAACGCTTTAATGGCGACTTCGAGTTGTTCCTTGTCGGGTTCCTGCGTCGTGATGTTTTGCAACCAGATTCCGGGCAGCGTCATAAATTTGAAGATCGCGCTCGATTCTTTTTTCGCGGCGTAGCGGATGATTTCATACGAAAGTCCGGCGACGACGGGCATTAGGGCGACCCGCACGAGCAAATTCAACCAGAGCGCGTCAAACTTTATGACCGAAAACAAGACGATGGCGACGAGCATCACGACCATCAAAAACGACGTGCCGCAGCGCGGATGCTGGCGTTTTTGCAGTTTGGCGTTTGCCGCCGTCAAATCTAAATCTTTTTCCCAGGTGAAAACGGTTTTGTGTTCCGCGCCGTGATATTCAAAGATGCGGCGGATGTCTTTCATATAGGACATCGAAAAAATCATCGTGATAAAGAACAGCATTCTGACAAGTCCGTCAACCAAATTGAACGCGATCCACGATGTCGGTTTGATTTCCCAAACGTAAGCCAAAGCCGTCTGCCACCATGCGGCATCGGAGGAAAGCACGGGCGACTGCGCCCAACCGAGCGCGATAAATAAAATGTTCGTCAGCAAAAGCGGCGCGGCGACGAATAATAAAGCGTTGAAAAACAGCGCGAAGACGATTGAGCCGACCGCGCCTGCCGCCTGCGCCGGTTTTTTGGCGGCAGTTTTTTCCGGCATCGTTACTTTCACCCGCGCTTTCGTGAAATTCTCGTCCATCGTGCCGTCAACTAACGCCGGAACGGTTTCAAAATTATTAACTTTAACCTTCTCTTCCTGAGCTTCCGTGTCGCCGTGCGCGACTTCCGCCGAAAAATTTAAGGCTTTAATGCCCAACGCCATTGATTGAATCAAAGTCGCGCCGCCGCGCAGAACCGGCAGATTGAGCCATTTGTGTTGATCGCTCCACTTCGGCAAAACCTCCGATGTCGAGACAATCGTTCCGTCGGCTCTGCGGCACGCAATCGCGAACGCCGTCGGCGTTCGCATCATCACGCCTTCCATCACGGCTTGACCGCCGACGATCAAATCTTTCTGCAAGCCGAGAAAAAGATTTAGAAACTTAATTTTACGATGTTTGTTTTTCATATTTACCGTCTAGAAACTTCTAATCGCCGCGTAAATTTACAATCGGATACAAAAATAACGCCGACTTTTTTCTTATCGTCAGTTCGATATAGAAATTCTACACCGAGAGCCGACGACGCGATAGAAAAAGCGTCGGCGTTAAATTAT
>JAYVGL010000099.1:0-29279 GCA_043772175.1 Pyrinomonadaceae bacterium
AAGACTTGGAAACTGGTTGCAGCCATTGTCAATTTGAAACTTTCCACTCGTCATCTCAAGTTTGCTTCCCCATAACCACTTATTTAGGAAAGATGTCTAATGAGACGCGACAGTGCCGACATCT
The DNA here is from genome assembly GCA_043772175.1 of Pyrinomonadaceae bacterium. Classification (GTDB taxonomy): domain Bacteria; phylum Acidobacteriota; class Blastocatellia; order Pyrinomonadales; family Pyrinomonadaceae. The sequence continues at coordinate 125 of JAYVGL010000099.1, forward strand.
TTGAATTTCGAGTCGGCACGAGTCGGCAAATCGGTGTCGGCGTAACGCCTCTGACCAAACAACTCGGCGATTATTTCGGCGCGGCGGAAGGCAAAGGCTTGTTAATCAACGATGTCCGCGAAAACTCGCCCGCCGCTAAAGCCGGTCTCAAAGCCGGTGATGTGATAGTCGAAATCGAAGGCAGAGAAGTCAAAGAAATACTCGATTTGATGCGCGCCATCGGCGAAAAGAAAGAAGGCGGCGTTTCGTTGACTTTCATCCGCGATAAAAATCGTCAAACCGTCAGCGTAACGCCTGAAACCGTCAAGCCGGATAAGATGAAATCGGAATAACTCGAAAAGCTTTTCGGCGACGCTCCAAATCAACTTCCGGCTAATTAGATCAAATGATATTGTAAACGCGAAAAAGGCTTCGAGGCTTTAATAAAACCTCGAAGCCTTTTTTAATTAACCGTTTTCTTTGAAGTTTCCTTCGCTAAAGTGTTGGCTTTTTCGCTGAGTTCCTTTGCTGTGGCGAGAATCTTCTGTGCGACCTCTTCCTGTTCCTTAAATCCGTTTCGCGCTTTTTCAATCGCCGCCGGATTATTCGTGCCGAAACTGTCGCGGAGAAGCAGCGCGGCTTGGCGGCGATGTTCGAATGCGTCGAGTTGCTTCTGCAAACTCTGCGCCTTCAAATCCAAATAATCCTTAAAATCCGCGTTGACATCCATCGCTTCGGCACTTTCGATTTTCTCCAACGCACTCTGCCCCAGCCGCGTTCCGTCGTTGATTATGTAACCGAGATTTTCGGCGATGGTTTTCACTTTGGCGATGTCTTTATCCTTGACGGCGGTTTGCAGCTCGTCCAACTGCGCTTCGTTTTTCTTATACATTATCTTGATTTTGTTGAGGTCTTCGTTAGCATCGGCGACGAGTTCGGCGGCTTTGGTCGTATCGTCGGAAAAATCGAGAACATCGTAACTGTCTGAAACGTCCGCTTTTTTGCAGGCGAATAAAGATGTTAGAACTAATGAAAACAAAACGATACGCCAAAAGTTTTCGATTCTGCGGTTATCTTTATTCATAAAATTCATTCTAGCCGATGAGCCGAAAATTTTCATTATTTTTACGCTTCCAGACAAAGCCGTCAAGTATGTAATGCGTCAACTGCGGCACGGCGAGCAGCGGCACGAGATACATTTTCCAATCGTCGAGATTCCAGCTTTTCCCGAACAAAAATTCGTGTTCGTGCCACACGCCGCGATTCCAAAACAGTTCTTCGATATAAGCCAAAGCCCACAAAGTCGCCAAAAAAATCAGCCAGTTCGACGACAGCGAACGGTAGAATTTCCCCGCCGTTTCGCGCCTTGATTTGGCGTAAAAATAAATCAAGGCGAAATACGGAACGCCGTGAATTATCACGTTCGTCACCGTAAAAGCGTAATCGGAATTGAGCGCGACGATTCCTACATACCAGCAAATCGCCGTTGTCAAAACGACAATATCTTTGCCGACGTTCAAAAAACCTAGCGTAAAATAAAGATAAAATGACTTCCCGAAATAAACCGCCAGCGATGTAATATAAAGCGGAAACAAAACTGTTTCGACGATTTGCGGCAAACTAAAAAAGTCATTCGGCACAAACCAGTCAAATTTGCGCGGCAAACTCGTCATCCAAAAACAGAGCGGATAAATCGTCGCCAAATAAATCGCCGCCGCGTCAATCCATTTGGTGATCCGAGATTTCTCCTGTAATTTCGCCCGGTAGAGATTAACCCAACCGTATTGCTGACGCACGAAATGAAACACCGCGAGCAACGCCAGAGCCTTCCAAAAAACCGATTCGCCTTCCGAATAAAGTGCAACGCCGACCGCATGACCGAAAATTGGAACAAGCGTGTAAAGCCAAACACGCCGCTTGAATTCCGCCGCATCAAAGTAAACCCGAAAAGAAGTTGACCAAACGTGCGCGACATCAATCAGCAAAACCGCTGAAACCCAAGTCCAATCCGGCGATTCGCCATTCAAAATCCCAAACTGCCAGCCAACCGCCAAAAGCAGGAGAGACAAAACCGCGCTGCCGAGAAAAACCGACAAATCAACGGGCGCAGAAAAAAGCCATTTGTTATTTGCAGAAATTTCTTGCATCCAGCCTAACCACGAAACAGTTTCGTTGTAATTTGTAAAGAAATTCTTTACAATGTCTCTACAATCATCACTGAACGGGCGAAAGCTCTTCAGTCCCCCCGCAGTTACGATTGCGGGGATTTTTATTTTATACTCTCGCTTATGATTCGCACATCTTTTCTCATTGACGGTTTTAATCTTTATCACTCAGTTAAAACAGCCAGCCACGATTTGGGTTTAGGCGGAAACGGAACTCGCTGGCTCGACATTCGTTCGATGTGTCAATCGTATCTGCATTTGATTGATACGACGGCGCAGTTATCTGAGATTTATTATTTCTCTGCGCTTGCCAAACATCTCGAAATGCGAAAGCCGGATGTTACCGTTCGCCATCGGACGTATATTCGATGTTTAGAAAATTCCGGCATAATCGTAGAACTTCACCGTTTCAAAAAGAGTTTAACTTATTGCCAGAAATGCAGCCAAACTTTCAATCGCCGCGAGGAAAAAGAAACTGATGTCGCAATAGCAACCCGACTGCTCGAACTTTTATTCCTCGACAAATGCGATACGATTGTCTTGGTGACAGGCGACACGGACATTGTTCCCGCCGTCAAAACCGCGCAAAATCTATTTTCAAACAAAGAAATTGTTTTTATGATGCCTTACAAACGGCACAACAAAGAACTCGCCAATTTAGTTTCCAGACACTTCGATATTTCGAGCGGCAATTACACGAAACATCAATTTGCCGATCCGTTTATTACAAAAAACGGAAAATCAATAGTCAAACCCTCAAGTTGGTAAAATCTCGTTTGCCGCCCGAACGCCGTGATAAAACGCTTCTTCAAAAAGCGCGATGCCGCTTAAATCGGAATGCGCGAAATGGATGTTTCTAAACGGCTTCTGCGCTTGTTCACGTGCGCCTGACCATAAAAAATTCGTGCGCGGCGAAATCATCGCGTGTCCCCAGCGCATTACGTCAAGGCGCGTCGTCAGTTCACGAATGTTCGGATGGGCGCGTGATAAATCGGACAAAACGATGTCGGCTAATTCTCTGTGATTTAAGCCGAATAGTTTAGTGCGTCCGTTTTCTTCGCCGCACATCGGATAGTAATATGTAAAAACCGCCGCGCCGTAGTCAACGCCTTTTTGGTGCGTCGAATTAACGTAACCGAGCGACGGACTTTCGTATAAAACATTGTCCCACGCGAGCGGAAAATCCTTCGCAAAACGATTTACCGGGCGGTCTTTTAAAAACAAATTCGCCACGAACCAGGCGTTATGTTCAAATTCTCTGACGTATTCGGGCGGATTCGTTTTGAAATCACGAATCAGATATTTCGCCGTAAAAATCGGCGCGGCGAAAATCACTCGTTCGGCGTGAATGCCGCGAACTTCCTTTGTTTCGACGTTTAGATAAATCACGTCCGCGCCTTTTTCGTGCGAAATTATTTCGAGCGCGATTGTTTTCAAGCGGATTTTATCTTTAGCTTTATCGGCTAAAAAGCTGACGAATCTGCCGTTGCCTTCGGGGAAGGTGATGAAGGCTTGCGATTCTTCGCCGGATTTTCGCACCCGCGAACAGAAATAAAAAAGTCCCGCCCACGCCGAAGTTTGTTCGAGTTTCAAACCGTAATCGTCGCGTGTCGCGTAATCGCAATACCAAAATAATCTTTCTGAAGTAAAACCTTTTCGGCGCAACCAACCGCCGAACGAAATTTTATCGAGCGCGACGACTTCCGTATCGTTTGAACAATCGGCAACCGGCAAAGTGAAGGCACGTCCGCCGCGTTCATCGCGCCAATTCACCCAAAAATCAACTTCTTTTTGAAACGCTTTCAGTTGATTTTTGTCGTCTTCCGACGCGCCGACGTTCAAATATAAACCTTCATACCAGCGACCTTTATAAAAAATCCGCTCTTCCGGTTCGCGGCATAAAAACTGTTCTTTGACGACGATTTCGCCGTTTTGATTCACGCCTTCGGTTAAATTCATTTCGTTTAAAAGCGAAATCAATTCGACGTTTTCCCGAAACGGAACGGGCAAATAATGCGCTCCCCACGGATAAGAAACGATGTTTGAAGTTCCGCTCTGCGCCGTGCCGCCGATTTTATCTTCGAGTTCCAAAAGCACGAAATCGCTGAAATTATTGTTTTGAAATTTCCAAGCCGCGCTCAAACCCGCCGCGCCGCCGCCGATGATAGCGACTTTGACGTTTTCCCAACTATTTGCGGGAACCTCCGCGTTTCTCATCTCGCGCAAAATATGTCCGACGTTAACGTTCGCGCCGACGATTTCGCCTGCGATTTCGGAATTTTCAGAGTTGGATTTGCACGCCGCGAACGCGAACGGCAAGCCGAGAAAAGCAGTTAAAATTTCGCGGCGCGTAAATTTGGACATTACAATTCGAGGGTGTCGAGGATGATGATTCGGAGTTCGGTAACGCGCTTCAAATCATTGTCATTACACAAAAAAGCGTCGCAGTTATTTTCCAAAGCGGTGGCGATTTGCAGCGCATCCGGCGTTCGCAGATTGTATTTGGCGCGAAGTTCGGCGGCGCGTTCGGCGACTGAAACGGTCAGAGAAAAAAGCTGAAAATTTGCGCCGTTAAAAAGTAGATCGCGGTAATCGCCGGCTAAAGTTTGATTATTTCGGCGCAATGGCTGAACTAAAACTTCCGTGAGCGTGATTACCGAACTGCACGACTGAAAATCGCCGTTGGTGATGCGCTTGAAAACTTCGCGCATCAAATCAACGTAAAGCGGATTTTGTTCGACAAAATAAATAAACGGTGAAGTGTCGAGACTTAAAAAATCAACATTTTGCAGAGCGTCATCTAATCTCATCACGGACGATGCTCCCATTCGTTTCTCAACTCGTCAACGTATTCCTGCGCGTCTATACCTTTCCAAACTTCCTTTCCCAAACCTTCGAGTTCGAGCAAACTGCGCTTCGGTTTCTCGGTTTCCGTTCCAGCTAAATCGCTCGAAACTTTTGCAATCAAACGCAGTTTTTCGCGGTTCGGCAGAGGTTTGATGTGTTGTTGATAAATTTCTTCGACGGTCTGCATATATTTTTCTCCTTTTCACCGATACTGATTTTACAACAAACTACTCGAATCTCCGCCATTCCGCTTCGTAATAGCGCACGAGCGATTGGTTATCGAGGCGGTTAATTTCGATTGTTTCATTCGGCAAATCCGTATCGGCGGAGAAATCGAACATCGCCGCCAGAGTTTTATCGTTCAGGAATTTCAGTTCGATGTTTTCGGTTAATTTCGTCGGCGCGTCGAACGGCTGAAGTTTAGCTAAAGCGTAACCCCAAACGCCGAAACTCGGCACGGTCGTTTGATACGGTTTGACGGAAAAACCGGCGGCTTCGAGCGTTTTAACAATGCACCAGAAAGATTTTCGCGCCATCAGCGGCGAAGTGGTCTGCACGACGACCGCTGAATCGGGTTTTAATTTACCTTTCAAAAGATTGTAAAAACGAGTTGTGTAAAGTTTGCCGAGCGCGAAATTGTTCGGGTCGGGAAAATCTACGATTGCCACGTCAAACAGCTCAATTTCGGTTGAATCGAGCCAGACGAAAGCGTCGGCGTTGACAACGGAAACCTTTGGATTATCGAACGAATGCGCGTTTAATTCGCCCAACGCCGGAACCTTTTTTGAGATGCGCGTCATCGCCGGATCGAGGTCAACCAGCGTGATATTTTCGACCGACGGATATTTCAAAATCTCGCGTACCGCCAAGCCGTCGCCGCCGCCCAAAACCAAAACGCGCTTCGGATTCGCGCCGAACGCAGACATCGGCGGATGCACCAACGCTTCGTGATAACGATATTCGTCGAACGAATTAAATTGCAGATTGCCGTTCAAAAAGAGCGCGTAGCCGGTTTTGCCTTTGGTAACGACGATGCGCTGATAGGAAGAGCTTTCGGCGTAAATGATGTTGTCTGTAAAAAGCGAATCTTCGGCGAGCGAAGTCAGATAATCGGCTTTAATGAAGGCGATGAGCAACAAAATTATCAGCACGAAACCGCTGATTCGCAAAGTGTTAACGCTTCTCTTTATCAGCGGTTCGAGCAGCCACGTTCCCCAGATTCCGACCGCCGCGTTGAGCATTCCGAACAGCAGCGAAGTTCGTGTCAAGCCGAGTTTCGGCACGAAAAAAAGCGGAAACAAAAGCGACGCGACGAGTGCGCCGATGTAATCGAAGGCGAGAACGCGCGAGACCAAATCCTTAAAATCCAGTTCCTTCTCCAAAATTCGCATCAAAAGCGGAATTTCCAGCCCGACGAAAACGCCGATGCCGAAAACTATGCCGTAGAGAATAAAGGCGAAATACGAAAGTTTGGCAAACGCGAAAAAAAGCAGCGGCGCGGAAAATCCGCCCAAGACCGCCACGGCGAGTTCGATTTCGACGAATTTTCCGGCGATGTCTTTTTCGATGAATTTCGACAGATACGAGCCGACACCCATCGCAAACAGATAAACGCCGATGATAATGGAAAACTGCGTGATCGAATCGCCGAGAACGTAAGACGAAAGCGTTCCGGCGAGCAGTTCGTAAATCAAACCGCAGGTCGCAATGATAAAGACATTCAGAAATAAAAGCGGAGTTCTGTTCATAGCGGATAAGAGTTACGCAGTTGAACGAAAAGTCAACAATTTGCAGCCATTTTCGGTAAATGAAATTGTAGTAACTCTTTTGTTTTCAACAAAGCCGTGTTCAACAATGTTTCAACTGGCGTAAGTCCTAATATCGAAAATCAATTAAATCTTCGAGACTTATACCTCTTCTCAAATATTTGTCCGTGTAAGCGTCATTTTACCATTGATTAGGGAATACGCACTATAATGTCAGAGTTTAATCCCCATTGAATCGCCCGAAAACCGTCCCTGCTGCCCAAAATGTAATAATACGGCGGATCAGTGGAAGACAAATGCCTGACCACCGCCACATCAATCTTGCCGTCGCCGTCATAATCGTCAGGAACGGGAAAGTCGCCGCCGCCGCCGCATCCGTCGCTGTATCCCCACCGAACCGCGCTTAATTGATTGTCACTGCTTCTGAGCCAATACCAGTAACCGCCGCCTCTGCCCTCACACCCCCCCGCCCAAACCGCTAAATCCGTTTTGCCGTCGCCGTCATAATCGCCTTGTATCGCAATATCACGACCCGGCGATCCCCACTGTTGGCGCGTCGTTGCGCCGTCGGAACTCTGCCGGATATACCAATAGATGCGATTGAAAGAAGTTTCCGGTCTCGTCGCGGCAAAGTCGGCTTTGCCGTCGCCGTCGTAATTGCCGCGCACCGCCTGCACTTCTCCCGTGATTCCGGCATCGCCGACGAGCAGTTGGTTGTTCGAGCTTTGCAGCACATACCACCGTCCATTCAAAACGACCGCCGGGTCTGCCTTGCCGTCGCCGTCGTAATCCTGCGGCATAAACAAAGGAGTACGGAAAGGTAGCAAGGGATCAAGCCCGCCCCACTGCACGGCGTAAAGCGTGTTGTCGCTGCTCTTGAGTGCCAGTAGGTAGCATAACGTCGTCGCCGTGATGCAGCGATAAACCGCCTCGTCCGTTTTGCCGTCGCCGTCGAAATCGAGTCTCGCTTTCGCCGCCTGCGCGAAAGATGCACAAAAGAAAATTAGCAGTAAAGCTGAAAATGTTGCCGTTTGATTTATCAACGATTTTCTAAATTTTTTATTTGACATTTCCTCTCTCCCCAAAACGGTTGACTGCGCGAGGCAAAGTTTACGCGAGTGTAATTACTTATGACTCACGCAGTTGAAATACTATTTGATAAAAATAAAGAATGAATCCGCCGAAAGTAACCGACGAAGATTACATTAACTTTATTATTGCTACGCCCCGCGACGTGACCGCGACCGAAGCCGAGCGTGTCCAGCCGGAGAGCAAAGACGCTCCCGCGCACGACGCTTTCACTCGCTTGTTGTCGCGCCTGGAACCCGATGCCGAAACGCTTTGGGAGGAAGCGAGAACGCCAATTGATTTGCAAAGCAGCATCCTGGTTCTTAATGATTCGACGCTTGAGAAACCGCATTCCGAATTTAATGCGCTTGTTTACCGGCACTGGTCGGGCAAGCAAAAAGCGGTTGTCTCCGGCATCAATTTGAAAACTTTGCTTTGGACCGACGGGACGCGATGTGTGCCGATTGATCACCGCATTTTTGATAAAGACTGTGACGGCAAAACCAAAAACGATCATTTCTCGGAAATGCTGCAGGCTTTCGATCGTGGGTGAATCACATCGGGCTTTGCATCAGAGCATTTGTGCGAATTGAAAGTCATTGTTATCGAGAAAAAATGAGTTGGGTCGAAGCAAAAACCGGTATTATTCGTGATGCCGCTCAATGCCTATTTGTCGAATCCGCATTATTTACTTCTTCCAACTGCGTAAGTCCTAAACGGATAACGAAAAATTGATAATGGATAATAATAAAACCGAATTTATTACCAATAATCCGTTATCAATTATCCGTTAATTTCCCTGTATCGCCGACGAGATTATCAGCGCGACACCGATGATAATCGCGCCGATGATAATAGCGAGGGCGATGTTTTGATCGTCTTCGATTTCTTTTTTAACCGAAAACGGCGAAACTTTGACGATGATAAAATAGGCAATGCCGAAGACGACCAAGCCGATGAAAACGAAAATCAGAGTGGTCGCCAAAACCGGCAAAAGCTCGTCCAATTTGACGATGAAAGCGAGCGGTGTCATTGCCGCTAAAAGATTTAACATTTATTTTCCTCCACGAAAGCCGCCGTATATAAAAGGTATGCCAAGCCGCGAATTGCTGCCCGAATTGGCAAATTCCCAGCCGAACCACGAAGCCGAAGCGTAAATCAAAATTACGCCGAGTCCGAAAATTAAAAAAAGTGTTCTGAACATAGTTTTTTACAATGGTAAATGGTGAATGGTAAATGGAAAACAAGTTTGTTGCCTTTTGATTAACCATTTATCATTCACCATTTACCATTGGACTAATCATCCGAATCGCTCGAAGCGGGCGAGCCGGAACTGCCGAACATACTGTCTCTCCAGCGTCGCGTTTCAAACGTCCACTTGCGAAACAAACCGAAAATCGGCAAAATCGCCAGCGCGAAAAACGCGAAACAGAAGTTTACGCCGCGACTGATATTTTGTTCGACTCTGACGGCGACCGACAGCGGCTGTTGGAAGTTTTGCCACGTTCCTTCGACGCGCAGAGTATATTTTCCGGCGGGCAAGGATGACAAAGTTGCGTCCTGCGACGTTCCGCCTTCCGACCACGATTCGCCGTCTTCCACGCCGTTGTAAAACTCGACCGGAATGTTGACCGATTCGACTTCGTTATTCTGCTCGTTGATTAAATCAACGTCCAAATCCGCCCAGGAATTGCTAACGGGCGCGTTCGCCGTGATTTTTATGTTGCGGCTTCCTTTCAATTCAAACGGCTGCGAAAAAACGGTTTGCGCGGTTTGCGCGTTTGCTGTCGGCGGCAAAACGATTTGCTGACTCAGCGGCGTTGAACTGGAACCGCTCAACGGAATCATCACGATTGCGATGACCAATAAAGCGGCGAGCATCAGCAAGCCGTATTTGATGTAGAATCCGCCGGTGAACGGCTGGTTCGGCGCGACCGAGAAAGGTTTCGGCAACTCCGTCACGTCGAACGCTTTTTCGACCTCCGCTTTCGTCAGATAAGTTCCCGCCGACCAGTTTATTTCGTTGTGGGAAATTTCCTGCGAAAGCATTAGAGGTGCGTTGACGTAATCAATCGCCCGCACGGTTTCGCCCGTTTCGACGCGCCAGTAAAATTCGCCCTGAACGTATTCGATTCGAGCGGGCGCGTCCTGGAAAATCTTATAGCTTCTGCCGTTATAAACGGCTTTTGTGCCGGCGACTTCGACTTCCGCCGCGTTGATCGGTTCGACAAAATTCCAGTGATTGTCCGAATGAACGAGCCACCGGAAACCAATTGGCGGATTGTAGAGTAGATATTCGTGCCAGAAATACTGCACGGCTTCAATCGTTACACTTCTAACAACCGCGCCGATAACTTTAAATTTCACGTCGCCCGCAAAAGTTCCTTCCGCGCCGATTGGCAGCACGAACGGATTTTCGACTTTGGCAAGAACTCTCAGAAACTTTAAGTTTCCCTGATTGACATCTAAAAGTGAGTTGCAGAACGGGCAGGTTACGCGCTCGGTTTTGTCGGGCGCGTTCAACTCCAAACTTCCGCCGCAGTTCGGACAGCCCATTTTCCCGACGGCAACTTTTCGCGCTTTGCGTTCCGCCGGTTTCGCGTCCGCCAAACCGATGTCGGCAAGGGAAACCTGTTCGCCGACGAACGCCCACGGCGGACTCATCGAATAATCAATCGTGCCGAAAGCGTCGTCTTTGCCCGACAAATCGGCGTAATCGCTTTTCTCGTTCGGCGTTAATTTATAAGGAATTTCGCCTTCGGCGGCAACAGCGGTCGCCGTGCCTTTCTCCGTGACCAGCAGCGGCGTTTTGTTTTTGATTTGCGGCACGGCTTGACCGAGCTGCAACTGTTCAAACGTCGGCAGCGATTCTTTTAACGGCTGGTAAAACGTCAGATAAAATTTGCCCTGTGCTTCGGCGAGCCAGCCGACCCAGCCGTTGGCAAACGTCGCATACCATTCGTCCCAAACTCCGCCGAGTTCGTGCCGATTCTGAGCGCGTCCGGTCAACTCGAAACGATTATTTTTCCAAATGCCCTTTAACCCGATTTTCAAAGGCGATTCGGACTCGGCGAGGTCGGCGACTTTGCCCAAATCTTCGAGTTTTTTGTCGGTTCTCGAAATCGCCGCGCGGCAGAACGGGCAGACGAGAACGACGGTCGAACCGTTCTTAAATTCAATCGGCGCAGCGCACGAAGGACAATTAGCTTGCAGAACGCTCACGCTTCACCTCTGGCAATTTTGGATTTCGGATTTTGGATTTTGGATTGCTGTCTGCCGCGTTCGATTTTTGTAACTTTCACCTGACTTGCGCCGATTAAATTTTTCAAATTATTTTCCCAGTTCCACGTCGGGCGAGTTTTACAACAATAGAGATTGAACGTCGCCGTTTGATATTCGGGATAAGTATGACAGGCGAGATGCGATTCGGTTAAGGCGACCAAACCCGTTACGCCGTTTTCGCCCGCGAACTGATGCCAAAATCCTTCGCCGATGGTTTTTAAACCTAAATCGGCGACGACGCGGCGGAAAACTTCGCGCAAAACTTCTATCTCGCGCAATTTTTCCGCTTCACAGTCAAAGGCTTCGATTAACCATTCAGTTCCGACAATCATCTTAATTGTTTTGGCTTACGTTTTTTCGGCGGCAAAAGTTTGTTAAATTTCTTCCTGCGAACCTTAAATTTTATTCTGCGTTATAATGCTTTACGGAGAATTATGCTGAAAGGAACTATAACCAAAAAATTTTCATTTGTCATTTTTTTGATAATTGTTTGCGGTCTTTTTTCGGCGTGTTCTTCGGTGATTTCGAGCCAGAGCGAAAATGATAATTCGACGAAGAAAAAAGCGACGCGCTGGGACGATCCCGAAATCGTCGGCACGATTAAAACCAATGAAATATCGGAAAGCAGCGGCATCGTCGCGTCGCATTGTCAGCCGAATGTTTTCTGGACGCATAACGATTCCGGTGACGGCGCGTTTATTTTCGCCCTTAACGAAAAAGGCGAAAAACTCGGAACATTCAAAGTCGAAAATGCCAAAAACCGCGATTGGGAAGACATCGGAACTTTCAAAACCGTCGGCGGCGAATGTTTTCTTTATCTTGGCGACATCGGCAATAACGTCCGCGTTCGTGAAGAATCAATAATTTACCGCGTTAAAGAACCGACCGTCACCGATGCCGACAAATCCTCCGACCGAAAAAATCCGTCGAAAACCGAAGACGCGCAAAAGATTAAAATCGAATATCCCGACATTCGCCACGATGCCGAAACGCTTTTCGTTCATCCGCAGACGGGCGATGTCTATATTTTGACGAAACGCTTGAGCGGCGCGTCGGGCGTTTATAAATTGTCGAAAAATTACGATCTCAACAAAGTCAACCGACTCGAAAAAATCGCCGATTTTACCGTTCCCGCGATTCCGAACGGATTTTTGACGGGCGGCGACATTTCGACGGACGGCAGACGCGTCGTCGTCTGCGATTATTTCGCGGCTTATGAAATAGTTTTGCCGGACGCGGCGACAGATTTCGACGAAATATGGAAACAGAAACCGACGCTGATTCAAACGGGCAAACGCGAACAAGGCGAAGCCGTCGGCTATTCGGCGGACGGCGAAGCAATTTTTTTAACCAGCGAAAATCTGAACTCGCCGTTTATCAAAGTTCAAAAGTTAAAACTGAAAGAACCTTAAATTTCGACCGGATAGACAAAATACAAATTATTTCTGCCTTTCGATTGTTTAATCGTCAGCCGAAATCTGCTTATAATAAGTTTTACAATAAATTATTTCTGGAGGATTTATCTATTTTATGAGAACCGAAACTTTAACATTCAGCACAAAAAAAGGTGATACGACCGCTTACGTCGCGCTGCCGGACGAAACGACCGATGACACCAAAGCCGTCGTTTTAATTCAGGAATACTGGGGTTTGAACGATAACATTAAAGACATCGCCGAACGCTATGCCGGCGAAGGTTTTATCTGCATCGCGCCCGATTTGTATCTGGGCGAAGTTACGACGGACAAAGCGGAAGCAGCGAATTTAATGGGCAGACTCGAAACCGAAGACGGTTTGGACATTATCAACAAAGCGATGATCGAAGCGACCGACAAATACGGAACCGTCAAATTCGGCATCACGGGTTTTTGTATGGGCGGAACTTACGCCCTCGAAGCCGCCTGTAAACTCGAAGGCTTGCACGCCTCCGCGCCTTTTTACGGCGATGTCCCGGACGAATTTACTTTGAAAGGTTTGAAATGTCCGGTGCTGTTTATTTCGGGAACCAAAGACGCTTGGATCAACCCGGAAAAAGTCGCCGAGTTGGAAAGAATGGCGAAAGTCAACACTTTGCCCATCGAATCGGTTAAATACGAAGCCGACCACGGGTTTTTCAACAACACGCGACCGGAAGTTTACGACGAAGCGGCGGCGAAAGATGCCTGGGCGCGAGTTGCCGCATTCTTTAACGAACATCTTGCCGCTAAGAAGATCGAAGGAATTTCGTAAACCGTAGTGTCAATAAACCAATCAGCCGCCGCCGTCTTTTAAATGTCAGCGGCTGATTTTTAATTTCAAACGCCCAGCATTTTTGATAATTCGCTACGATCCGGCAAAGCGGTGCGTGCGCCGAGTTCGCGGCATTTGAGTGCGGCGACGGCGTTGCCGGTGCGCGCCGCTTCTTCGATTGATTTTTCTTTTAACAATCCGTATAAAAAACCGACGCGGAACGCATCGCCCGCGCCGGTCGTATCCTGACAGCCGTTCGGAACTTCAAAACCGTCCGTTTCAATAAAAACATTTTCAAACAAAATCAGCGAACCGCGTCTGCCCAAAGTCATTCCGACGACGGAGCAGCCGAAGCGCGATTTTATCGCTCGTAAAGATTCTTTGTGGTCTCTGATGCCGACGAGTTTTTCGGGAAATTCGGCGGATGAAATAAAAATATCAACAAAGGGAATCATCTCCGCCACGCCGTCGAAAAGGTTATCAATATCAATCGAAACAATCGCCCCGTGCTTTTTGGCTTCCCGCGCCATCAAAGCGCAGGCGGGCGCGTCGTGCGGTGTCGCGTGGAAAATTTTCGTCTCGCGGACGAACTCTAATGGAACTTCTTCGGGCGCGTAAGCCAATTTTTGATCGCGTTTCCAGATCACCGTGCGCTCGCCGTTGCTCACATCCACAATGATGAATGCGATCTGCGTCGCCGCGCCCGCGCGTCGTTCGGCGTATTCGACATTGACACCTTCGTCAATCAAAGTCTGCCGCCCGAAATCGCCCTCGCGGTCGTTGCCGAAACGTCCGATATACGCCGTTTTCATTCCCAAACGCTGCAATCCGGTCATCGCCGAAGCGATCTCGCCGCCCGCCATCTGCGTATAATCGGTCAGCTCGATTTTTGAATAAAGCGGCGGATATTCCGGGACTCGTATCAAGTAGTCAACCGCGTTCGTGCCAAAGCCGACGACATCGAAGCGTTTGTTTTCATTTGGTTTGAAAGGAAATTTCATAGTCAGTCGTCCATCATCGCAAGGTTTCGGGCGGCAATCAAACGACGAAACTTATTTGCCGAAAAAAGCGCAAAATTGCCCTTGCCAAATCGTCCGCAAAAAAGTTAGATTGACAATCATACACATAATTTTCACTTGGTTTTTAAGTGAAGTGCCATAATTTGTATATTTTACGGAGAAAATAAAATGCCGACTACAGCTTGTCCCGAATGCAGCGAAGAAGTTTATGTTGATGCCGATTCCGAGCAGGGCGATGTCGTCTCGTGCGACGAATGCGGAACTGACTTGGAAATTGTCGGTCTCGATCCGATTGAACTGGACGTTCACGACGAAGAGGATGACGATCTCAAAGAAGAAAGCGAAGAATACGAGTATTAGGCTAAAACCGTCGAAAGTTCGCGTCGTTCGCGGTTTGAACTTTCGACGGTCTATCGTTTGATTTCGTAGCCGCCGCGATTTTGCTTGGACTTCAAGCCTTTCGGAACCTCGATTCGCACCTGATGAAATTTTCCGTCGGCGCGATTGCCGGGTTTCGGATAAAAAGCGACGATGTAGGAAGACGTGATTTCTTCGGCGAGCGATTTAAACAATGGCTCGAAACTTTTCTCGCCGGCGTAAAAAGCGCGACCGCCGGTTTTCTCTAAAATTCCGCTTGCTTCGAGCGGTGTCAAAAGCGGTTTTTTATCGCGCTGCATTCTTGAATACGACGGGAGAATGACCGAGTAAACCGAAGTTTCGGCATCGTTGGCGCGTTCGATAACGGTTTTCGGCGCGACCGTATCGCCGACCGGAAAACCGTCCGTGATTAAAATGACGGCGCGTTTCGGCAGTTTGTTTTTTACCGCTGACGGCGATTTTCTTTTCAGAAGCCGGATCGCGTCGTCAACCGCGTCATAGGCGTGCGTCGAAAGTCCTTCCTGGTCGCGCAGCAGTTTCTCGAAACCCTTTTCCAATTTGTCGGTGCGGTTCGTAAATGACTGAAGCGTTTTTACTTCCATTCCAAAAGTCAGCACGGCGAAATAAGAATCGTATTCGGCGAGATTGGCGGTGAAATTCCGCATCGCGTTACGAAGTCTGGAGAGTTCCGCGCCCGTTACGCTGCCGGAAACGTCGAGGGCGAAAACTATCGTCAAAGGGCGACCGTCATTGCGCTTGATCGGCTCGAAAAATTCTATCGGACGCGCCGTGCCGTCTTCATAAAGTTTAAAATCCTTCGCCTCTAAACCGCGCACCGGCTTGTCGTTCGAGTCGGTTACGGCAACTTCAATCGGAACCAATTCAGTATCAACGCGAATAACGTCGTCAGGATTCTGAGCGCGTATCGAAACCGCCGCCGACAAAAAAAACGCTAAAAAATAAATGGAATGCCTCGGCAAAAATCGGCGCACAATCCGCGCCGCTGTTCGCAATTGACATTCGTCAAAAAATTCAGGTATTTCCATCATCAAAGTTCTCTATTGCTTTTAGCTTCTTAATTGTTTTAGAATTAACACCTAGAGGTTTCTCTCAACGCCTCTGACACGCACCGTCAATCTACACATTACTACTGAGTCGAGAATTATGTTCTGTTAAGAATTTGCGAAAAGTCTTTTTGCTGCCTTGAAAGCTCGATTATAACCGATGGGTCGTTCAGAATGACAGCCGTCCGTCAATCTGACCGTTCAAATTGAAAGAGTTAACTGCCTCAAAACTTTTCGCCGCAGTCTGATCCGAACATTTACTTAACCTACTTAATTACTTACAGATTGGCATAAAAATTGACTTGATCCTCAGTGCCGGAGAGTTCTTGAGCCGGGCGGCTGAAAAGAAAGTTTTGAGTCCTATGTGTAAATAAAATCGTTCAGCGATTCAACTCCCCCGCAAAAAACCTTTGAAGTGAGAAAATTCACCTTTGCAAAATTCAATCTGCCAACCAAAATCTTCTGGTGGCTGCTTTCGTCGTCCGGCATTTTAGTCGGCGGTTGGACTGTTGCCGCCGCCGCCGATTTTACCGCGCCGCAGTTTGCGGTTCTCATCGTATCGCTGATAATCGCCTGGCTGATAAACCAGCACGAACTGAATATCAAGCCGACTAAAACGATTCTGACCGCCAATTGTTTTACGATTTTTGCCGGAATTCTGTTGCTCGGCACGGCGGGCGGCATTCTGCTCGCCGCGACCGTCTCCGGCGTTTACTACCGCCGTGCGCCGAAAGATAAAACGCGCTGGCTGCTCAACAGTCTGATCAAAATCACAGCGTCCTTTGCGGCAGGATACGTTTTTCACCTTTCGTTCAATTCGTTCGCCGGTGCGACGGAAAACCTGCTTGCCGAAAAACCGATTGCGTTCGGCTGGCTGTTGCTGCCCGCCATCGTCTTGATGAGCGGCGTTTACAATTTGTCTTCGGCACTGCTGAATACGGTTTTCACCAAACTCGAAAACAATCCGGCGGACTTGTTCAATCCGCCGAAAAATAACTACCGCCAAACTTTGCAGAACTCCGCTTTCGGCATCGCCGCCGCTCTGGTTCTGCATTTTGCTCTGGCTGAATTCGGCTTGTCGTTCGGCTTTGTCATTCTGCTGTTGACGATTGCCGGAAATTACGCCTATTTCATACATAATTTTCGTCTGGCGCAAAAAACCAGAGAAATCGGAGAAGCCAGCCGCGTTCATTTGGCAATGGTCGAAGCCTTAGCCACAGCGATTGATGCCCGCGATCAAGTCGGCATCGGACACGTTCAGCGAACGCAGATTTACGCCGTCGGCATCGGTTCGATACTGGGTTTATCGGCGAATGAATTGCAGGCTCTCAATACCGGCGCGCTGCTTCACGACATCGGAAAGCTCGCCGTTCCCGACCATATTTTAAATAAACGCGGCAGGCTGACACCCGCCGAAATGGAGAAAATTAAAATCCACGCACCGGTCGGCGCGTCAATTCTGGAAAAAGTAAATTTCGCCTATCCGGTTGTCCCGACCGTTAAATATCACCACGAAATGTGGGACGGCAGCGGTTATCCCGAAGGTTTGAAGGGCGAAGAAATTCCGCTGACGGCGCGGATTTTGGCGGTCGCCGATGTCTTCGACAGTATGCGCGGGGCGCGTCCGTATCGCGCTCCGGTTTCGCGCGACGAAGCCCGCCGGTTTCTGATCAACGGCGCGGGAAAACATTTTGACCGGCAGATCGTTGATATTTTCCTGCGAAATCTGCAAAAGTTCGAGGCGAAAATAGAAGCTCAGGGATTTTCATACGCCGCTGACCGGGAAGTCTCCCCCGACGTGCCGGTCGCTTTCGACGAAACTTCCGATCAAAGCTACGTCGAACAAATCAAACGCGCCAACCGCGAAGTTTACACGCTTTACGAATTGACGCGGGTTTTCGGCTCGTCCTTGAATTTGCAGGAGACGCTTTCGCTGTTCGTGCAGAAAATCGGCGAGATCGTTCCGTTCGATACGTGCGTCGTTTATTTGCTGGAAGATTCGCCGGAATACGCCAAAGCGGTTTACGTGCAGGGTGAGAACGAAGATTTGCTGAAAGAAAAGCGCGTTAAAACGGGCGAGGGCGCGACCGGCTTCGTTTTGAAAAAACGGCAAGCCCGCTGTGATAAGAAATCGGGTCTCGACTTCACCTTCGACGAGCCGCAACTCAGCCGCGACTATACGGCGATGGCTTCGCTGCCGCTGATTTCCGACGAAAAACTGCTCGGCGCGGTTTCGCTTTATTCTCACAAATTGAAGAATTATGAAGAAGAACATCTCCGGCTGTTGGAAACGGTTTCGCGCATCGCTTCGGATGCGCTGGTGCTGGCGTTGCAGCACGCCGAATCGGAAAATCGAGCGTTAACCGATCCTCTGACCGGCTTGCCGAACGCCCGCAGTCTGCAAATGCAGTTTGAAAAGGAAACGGCGCGCGCCGGGCGCAACGGCAGCAGCTTTCAGGTTTTAATGCTCGACCTTGACGGTTTCAAAGCCGTCAACGATACTTTCGGTCACAAAGTCGGCGACAAATTATTGAAAGGACTCGCCGGCGTGATGAACGGTCAACTGCGTGATTACGATTTTCTGGCGCGTTACGCGGGCGACGAATTCGTCGTTATCGCCCCGGAAACCGACGGCATCGAAATTCGTGAATTATGTCTGCGAATGGAAAAAGCCGTTTCGGATTTCGTTCTGCCGGTTGACGACGATAATTTTGCGCGAGTCGGCATCAGCATCGGCGCGGCTTGTTACCCGAATCACGGCGACACGCTCGATCAAGTCGTCGTCGCCGCCGACAAAGCGATGTATGCCGTCAAAGCCGAAAGAAAAGCTCTTCGCGCTGCCGAAAGGGACGTGCTGATCGGCGAAATTTTGGAAATTGAAAATTTTCCGGAGGAAAGCTACATTGTTGAGTTGGACGAAAGCCATATCGTTTCGTCGGCAGTCAACTAAGCGTAAAACGAACTCAAATTACCGCCTTCAAAAAACTCGTCCCGGCTTTTAATTCGACCCCGAAATTCTCCGCAATCGTCTGCCCGATGTCCGCCAAACTTCCGCGTGTTCCCAAATTTACGTTGCGTTTGGCGTTTGCGCCGAAAACCAGAAGAGGCGTGTATTCGCGGGTATGATCGGAACCGCGAAAAGTCGGATCGTTGCCGTGGTCGGCGGTGATAATCAGCAAGTCGTCTTCTTTCAACGCTTTGAGAATTTCCGGCAGTCGTGCGTCGAAATACTCCAACGCTTCGGCGTAACCTTCCGCGTCGCGGCGATGACCGAAAAGCATATCGAAATCAACCAAATTCGAGAAAATCAAACCGCTCGAATCGCTGTTCAAAGCATTGATCGTCTGACTGATTGACTGTTCGTTATTTTTCGCCGGCAAGTCTTCGGTTACGCCGACCGAATCGTAAACCGACGCGACTTTGCCGACGCAGACGACATTGAGCCTTCTGTCTTTTAAAAGCGGCAAAAGGTTTTCCGGCGGCGGCACGGCGTAATCGTGGCGGTTGCCGGTGCGCGTGAAAGTCTCCGCCGAATCACCGACGAACGGACGCGCAATAACGCGCCCGACTTCCATCTCGCCGTGCAGAATTCTCCTGGCGATTTCGCAGATTTTATACTGCCTTTCAATCGGAATTACGCCTTCGTGCGCCGCGATTTGGAAAACCGAATCGGCGGAAGTATAGACAATCGGCTTGCCGGTTTTCAGATGTTCTGCGCCGAATTCTTTGATAATTTCCGTGCCGCTGGCGACCGTGTTGCCCAACACGCCGGGAACTTTCGCCGCGCTGACAAATTCGTTGATAATTTGTTCGGGAAAGCCGTTCGGAAAAGTCGGAAAGGCTTTCTCCAGAATAATTCCCGCCATTTCCCAATGTCCGGTCGTCGTATCTTTGCCGTTCGATTGCAGAGTGCATTTGCCGAAATTGCCCGACGGATTTTCGACAGCGGGCAATTCGTTCAGCGGTTTAATGTTGCCCAAACCCATTTTCTGCAAATTCGGCAGATTGACCCGCCGCGTTTTCAAAAGATTACCCAGAGTATCCGCGCCCGCGTCGCCCCAGCTTTCGGCATCGGGCATCGCGCCGATGCCGACACTATCTAAAACCAGCAAAACGATTCGATTAAATTTTGTTGTCATAATTTTTCTTAATTCTTCGGTGCGGAGTAGCCTTCACGCGCCCGAACGGTTGCGCCGGTGGAAATTCCTTTGAGTTCGATTTTGATTTTGCGGTAAGTTCCGTCGCGTTTATCATTCGACGAATAATAGCCCAAACTGTATTTCGTGCCGATGTCCTGAGCGACTCTTTGAAACGCAGCGCGGGCTTCCGACAAATCGGCGACGGGGAAAACTCCGCCGCCCGAACTTTTCGCCATCGTCTGCATTTCCGCGTCGGCTAATTCATAAAGGCTTTTGCTGATGTCGAGCCGTTCAAAATCGCCGAGCTGACAGAAGCCGGAAACCTTTTCGATTTTCGATTTCGGGTAAAACACCCGATAATAACGCCTGATTTGCGCCGCCGAAAAACGCATCGCGCCTTCGCAGTCGCCCAACAGATTGTCTTCAAAAAACTGCCGCGTATCAACCTGTATAAAATACGAAACGATACCGATTCCGTTAAATTTCTCGCGGGCTTCGGCAAATTCCGAAAGACTGGTCGAATCAACGCCGTCGGTTAAGGCGACGAGAGCGCGTCTGCCGCGAAATTCTTCTTTCGGCGCGTCGGTGAAAACCTTTTCGGCAATTTGCAAAAGTCCGTCGTAATACGGCGTTCCGTTGCTGGTTTTAACTGTCCCCAGCACGTTCTTTAATTTCGCCCGGTCGTCGGTCAAGGCGTTCAAAACCTCGCTCGTCGCCACCGATTTATCGCCGATTCTCGAACTTTTGAACGCGATGATCGAAACCTTATCGCCGTCGCGCAGCGAATTGATAAAGTTTTCGGCGGCGCGTTGAATCAAACTCAAATCCGAGCGCGTCGAACCGGAAGTGTCGAGCAGCAGAGCGACTTCAAACGGCGCGTTCATCGCCGCAAAGTCCGCCGTTTCCTGCTTTTTGCCGTCTTCATAGATAACAAAATTGCTTTGCTTCAAATTTAAAATCGGCTTGCCGTTTTTGTCCGTAATCACGACGGGAACATCAACCAACTGCGTATTAACGCGCAGCACTTCGTCGTCTTTGTCCTGTGCAAAATTGGAATTTGAAAATCCAGAGACGATCACCAGCAGAATGAAAAATATCTTGAACCTCATTCTAAAAAAACCTCGCTTTTCGTTTTTCCGTGTCTTGGAAATTGTAGCAAAAAACTCCTTCAATCAGTGCCGGCGCGATGAATATTGTGTCGAAAACCGATTACGAAACAATTTCTTAACCTGCTTTGCGTATCGCCCTCGATTTGATTCGTGCTATATTTGCCGGAATCACTTTTGATTGACAAACCAATTGCATATTCCCAAACCATGATCGAGCTGATCGCTCTGTCAACGCTATATGTGCGACAAATTATAAATAGTTTTAGAGGAAAATATGAATAAGAAATTTGCCCTGGGCGTTTTGTTTATCCTGACGATATTCATAAGCGCGACCTATATTAATCTCGTATCAGCCGATACGTCATCGAAGAATCCCGCACGGGTTTCGGCGACGATTGTCATCAGCCAGGTTTACGGCGGCGGCGGTTCCAACACCACTGGTCCGACTTATAAAAACGATTATATCGAATTATTTAATCTTTCCGCCGCGCCCGCTTCGCTCAACGGACTAGCGTTGCAGTATGGTTCGGCAACCGGACAGTTCGGCAGTGCCGCAACGCTGATCTTCGCTTTGCCGGACGTAGCTTTACAGCCCGGCCAGCATTATCTCGTCCAAACCGGAACGGTCGGAACCGCCGGATTGGATTTGCCGGTTACGCCGGACGTAATAACGACCGGACTTAGTATGGCAGCGGCGGGCGGCAAAGTCGCTCTGACCAATACGGCGACCGCGCTTGCCTGCGGCGCGACGGCGACTCCCTGCACTCTGCCGGACAGTCGCATTATTGATTTAGTCGCTTACGGAGCATCGAACAACGCCGAAGGCGGCACGAGCGTTGGCGGCACGGCATTTACCAATATGCAGGGCGCGGTTCGCAACGCCAACGGCTGTGCCGAAACGGACAACAACAACAACGATTTCACCGTTACGGCGAACCCGGTTCCGCGCAACTTGGCGGCGGCGGCAACGCCCTGCGGCGGCGGCGGAACACCAACGCCGACTATCACACCGACACCGACCGTTACGCCGACGGCGACACCAACGCCGACGGCAACCCCGACCCCGACGGCAACTCCAACTCCGACACCAACACCGACCCCGACTCCGGCGGGAACGCCGATTCCGGGAGTCGTTATCAATGAAATTTACGGTGGCGGCGGCAACACCGGCGCATTGTATAATCAGGATTTCATCGAACTATACAACAACAGCACGGCGAACGTGAACATCGGTGGCTACTCGGTGCAGTATGCTTCGGCGACCAGTACGACGGCGACCGGCTACGCGGTCTGCACGATCACGGCATCGGATACGATTATCGAACCCGGAACTTATTTTTTAATCGCCACCGGACCCGTTAGTGCGACCGTCGGTACTGCGCTTCCGGCAGTTAACGCCGTTTGTCCGACGACGATTAATCTGGCGGGAGGCGCGGGCAAAATCGCTCTGGTCAACGGCACGACCGGATTAAATGGGACGACCTGCCCGCCGACCGGCGCGACGATTGCCGATTACGTCGGCTACGGCACGACCGCTAATTGTTCCGACACCGCGCCCGCACCGGCTCCGGCGGACAGTCAATCTTCAATTTCGAGAACTCCGGTCGGACGCGACACGAACAACAACGCGGCGGACTTCGTATCGGGCGCACCGTCGCCGACTGCCGGCAACGGAACCGTCGCGGCGGCGGATGCGAACGCCGACTTCGACGGCGACGGCAAAACCGATTTCACCGTTACCCGAAATGCTTCCGGCTCGAAAACCTGGTACACCTCGGTCAACGGCAGCGGCGCGTTTTCCGGCAATCAATTCGGAACGGCGACCGACATCGAAGTTCCCGAAGATTATGACGGCGACGGCAAGGACGATATTGCGGTTTGGAGGTCGGGCGCGAATGCGGTTTTCTATATTCTGCAAAGCTCCAACAGCACACTTCGCGCCGTCCCGTTCGGCATAGCGGGCGACGATCCGAAAGTGGTTGCCGATTACGACGGCGATAATAAAGCCGATGTCGCCGTTTACCGCAAGTTCGCAACCGGACAAAACTTCTTTTATTATTTATCGAGTTTGAGCGGAAATCTGTCGGCAACGCCCTGGGGCAGCGGCTCGACGGTTCGCCCCTACACCGGCGATTTCGACGGCGACAACAAAGCCGATTTCTGCGTTCACTATGACAGCGGCGGCGGCAGCGGCATTTTCGCACTTCTGAAAGCGGCTGGCGGCACGGAGTTTGTGCCTTTCGGTTTGACTTCCGACAAACTCGCGCCGGGCGATTACGACGGCGACGGCAAATCCGATTTTACGGTGGTGAGAAGTCAGAACGGTAATTTTATCTGGTACACTTCGACTCGTTTGAATGCGTTTTCGGCGGCGGTCTTCGGTTTTGCAACCGATACGACTGTGCCGGGCGATTACGACGGCGACCGCAAACAAGACCTCGCCGTTTGGCGACCGGGAACCGGCGGCGCGTCAAGCGTGTTTTACGCTCGGCGTTCGACCGACGGCGGACTGCAATCGCTGACTTTCGGCTTGAGCGGCGATTATCCGGCGGCAAACTGGTTCGTTCACTAATCGGATTTTTATAATTTAAGCGGGCGGTGAAGAATTCACAATCTTCACCGCCCGCTTTTTACGCTGCGAACGGTTGAATTATATCCAGCCTTCGGATAAATTGTAATCTCATACAAATTCAACTCCAACAGTTTAAAGACAATGCAATTATCGGCAACGACGCTCAACCTGGCTTCGGTTATTGAACATCACGCCCGACTCGCGCCCGACAAAGAGGCAATCGTGTGGAACGACGTGCGTCTGACTTACGGCGAACTGAACGCGCTTGCCAATCGAGCGGCGAACGCCCTTGTCGAGATGGGAATCGGACACGACGATAAAGTCGCGCTGTGCTGTCCGAACCTGCCGTTTTTCCCGATTGTTTATTACGCGATTTTGAAAACCGGCGCGGCGGTCGTCCCGTTGAGCGTCTTGTTCAAATCGCGTGAAATCGCTTATCACTTAAAAGATTCGGACGCGAAAGCGGTGTTCGTTTTTGAAGGAACGAGTGATTTGCCGCTTGCCGAAACGGTTAAAGAAGCGTTCGATCAAATCGAGATGTGCGAAACGCTCGTCGTGATGACGGCTGACGAAAACGCGCCATCGCCGATTGCAAACGCCCGCACCTTAAACGAAATTACCAAACATCAGCCCGAAACTTTCGAGACGTATCCGACCGCGCCGGACGACACCTGCGCGATTCTTTACACTTCCGGGACGACCGGTTATCCGAAAGGCGCGGAGTTGACGCACTTGAATTTGATGTCGAACGTCACGACGACATTCAACAATCATCTGCCGGTTCTCGATTTCACCGACGGCGTGCAGAAAACCTGTCTGATAACCCTGCCGCTGTTCCACACGACCGGGCAAACCGTCCAGATGAACACGAATCTCTACGCCGGCAACCGCATCGTTCTGCTGCCGCGATTCGATGCGAAAACGACTTTGGAGGCGATGGAA
The DNA here is from genome assembly GCA_043772175.1 of Pyrinomonadaceae bacterium. Classification (GTDB taxonomy): domain Bacteria; phylum Acidobacteriota; class Blastocatellia; order Pyrinomonadales; family Pyrinomonadaceae. Next base: position 24,684 of record JAYVGL010000099.1, read on the forward strand.
AAGGAAAAAGTAAATTTTTGGGTCGGCGTTCCGACGATGTATTGGGCTTTGCTGCGCTACGCCGAACAGAATGATTACGACACTTCGCGCATCGCCGAAACGATTAAGGTCTGCACGTCCGGCGGTGCGCCTTTGCCGGTCGAGGTGATGCTCGATTTTCAGGCGAAATTCGGCGTGAGGATTTTGGAAGGCTACGGTTTATCGGAAACCTCGCCGCTCGCCACGTTCAGCCAATTTGAAAAACCGTCGAAACCGGGCAAAGTCGGACAGCCGATTTTCGGCGTGGACGTGCGCTGTTTCGACGAAGACGACAAAGAAGTCGCGCCCGGCGAACGCGGTGAAATCGTTATTCGCGGCACGAACGTGATGAAAGGTTATTACAAACGCCCCGAAGCGACCGCCGAAGCCTTCAAAAACGGCTGGTTCCACACCGGCGACATCGGCATCTTCGACGAAGACGGTTATTTAGCCATCGTTGACCGCAAAAAAGATATGATTCTGCGCGGCGGCTACAACATCTATCCGCGAGAACTCGAAGAAGTGATAATGACGCACGAAGCCGTCTCGCTCGTCGCCGTCATCGGCATTCCCGATGCTCGGATGGGCGAAGAAGTCAAAGCCTTCGTCGTCAAAAAAGCGGACGCGGAAATCTCCGAAGAAGAATTTTTAGCCTGGTGCAAAAAGCAATTCGCCAACTATAAATATCCGCGCTCCGTCGAATTCCGCGCTGAATTACCCATCGGCGGCACGGGCAAAATCTTCAAACGCGCTTTACGCGAAACAGTTGACGGCGTGGAATAAAGGCTTTCCAAGTTAATCGCGCCGCTTAAGAACCAACGCAAAAGAAAGCGCGGCGGATACGATGATCTCGTATCCGCCGCGCTTTCGGAAAGTCAACGCCGTAAACATTGTCGAATCGTCAAGCCGAAAACGAAGTTCCGCAACCGCAGCCGCCGGTCGCGTTCGGGTTCTCGAAAGTAAAGCCCGAACCCATCATATTCGAGGTGTAATCAACCGTAATTCCGTTTAAGTATTGCGCGGAAAACATATCCACAAAAAGTTTCACGCCGCCTTTATCAAGAATGAAATCTCCGTTGCGCGATTCCTCTTCGATATTTAGGCTGTATTGAAAACCCGAACAGCCGCCGGGAACGACACGAACGCGCAAGCCGGCGGTTTCCGGTAAATCGTCTTCGCTCGACAAAAACTTTTTGATTTCCACAATCGCCGGTTCGGTAACCATCATTTCAACGCTGGGTGCTGCAACTGCTGACATTTGTTATTTATCTCCTGTTATCAAAAATTTTAGATTCACAAAGTTTGAATCTTTACTTTAGTTTCAATTTTATCGCACAAGCCGTAAAATCACAAGCGTTACTTCAATTTCCCGGCTGTCTCAAATCTCACTTCCGTCAACGATAATCGCATTTTTCGGAACGATAACAATTCCGTCGCGGATAAACCAGCAGCCGTTATCGCTGTCGGCGGTTTCGACGCTGTGTTTGTTGATGAGCCGGACGTTATCGCCGATGCGAGCGTTTTTATCAATAATGGCGCGGCGAATGACGACGTTTTTGCCGATGCCGATGTGCGGTTTGTTTGAACTGATATTGCCGTTTAATTCTTCGAGCGATTCAAAAAAATCCGCGCCCATTATGATCGAGTCTTCGATTCGCGTGCCTTCGTCAATGCGGCTTCGCAAACCGATAATCGAATTTCTCGCATACACGCCGTTCAAAATGCAACCCTCGCTAATCATCGAATTATCAACGTCCGAGCCGTGAACCTTCGACGGCGGCAAGTAGCGGCTGCGCGTGTAAATCGGGTCGTCGTTGTTGAAAAAATCGAACTTCGGCAAAGGCGATGCCAAATCGAGATTCGCCTGATAAAACGCTCTGATCGTTCCGATGTCTTCCCAGTAACCGTTGAAAAGATGCGCCTGGACGTTGAGTTTTTCAATTGCTGACGGAATAATCTCGCCGCCGAAATCAAAGCGCGTCGGGTCCTCGTCAAGCAGTTCGACGAGTTTTTGATAATTGAAAACGTAAATTCCCATCGAAGCCAAAAACGGACGGCTCGCCGATTCTTCCGTCGTCAAACCGAACCGTGTCGTGTCCACGCGCATCTCTTCGAGGGCTTCGCCTCTCGGCTTTTCCTTAAATTCGACGATGCGCCCGTCTGCGTCGGTTTTCAAAAGCCCGAAACTTTCCGCGTCCTGCGGATTAGCGGGAATAACGGCGACGGTTACGTCGGCGTTGGTCTCGTGATGGCGTTCGAGAAATTTGCGGTAATCCATTCGATAAAGATGGTCACCCGACAAAATCAAAACCGTGTTCACGCGCCAATCGCGGATGTGCGGAAGCATCTGGCGCACCGCGTCCGCCGTTCCCTGGAACCATTCCGGGTTTTCTTTGGTCTGCTCCGCCGCCAGCACCTCGACGAAGCCGGTGGAAAAACTCGAAAAACGGTAAGTGCGAGAAATATGGCGATTTAAGGAAGCCGAGTTATACTGCGTGAGAATAAAAATCTGCGTGATATTCGAGTTGATGCAGTTGGAAATCGGCACGTCAATCAGACGATATTTGCCGCCGAGCGGAACCGCCGGTTTCGCTCTTTCTTTGGTTAGCGGGAAAAGTCTCGAACCTGCGCCGCCGCCTAAAATTACCGCCACCACGTTTTCGGTTTGTTCCATAAAATTTTTGATGTTTCGGCTCATTCGACCTTTTCAGAATAGCCGCAAGCGATACCGAATATCAAGTAAAATCGGCGCGGAATTTCGAAGGCTTTTGACTTTGCGCGCTTTGCCGTGATAAGTTGCCTTTCACCTTAATTTACGAATCAGTCGGCAAATTTCGGTCGGTTCTTTTCAACCTAAAACGCTTTGGAATGCCGCTTTTTCGGAATGTCGGCAAACAAAAAAAGGGAAAGTCGGGTGAAAATCCCGCACGGTCGCGCCACAGTGATTGAACGATGAACGACGAACGATGAACGATGAAAAAAGCCGAAATGCTTTATTCAAGATTCAGGATTCAGGATTCAGGATTCAGCAGTCTGAAAACCTATCCGAAGTTTTTTAGCCGAAATTCGTCTCGCGTCAGGACGTTTGGCTTTTACGGGTGTCATTTGTTTTATTACCTCTTTTGTGAGTAAAAAAATCTTGTCCGCACTGCTTTTCGTCTAACGATGCGAAGGCATTTAAGGCAGGATTTTTTACTTGTTACCAACAAAATTTACCCAATCGAATCGCCATTCGTTCAAACGCGCTGCCGCGTCGTATTTTCTGCTATTCGCGTTTTTTACGCTGGTCAATTGCCGCAGCGCGAATCAAACGGCGCAAGCCGATTTGCCGACGCGCGAAGTAACGGATGATTTGGGCAGAACGATAAGAATTCCGCAAAACATCGAACGCGCCGTCTCTTTAGCTCCGAATTTGACGGAAAACATTTTTGCGGTTGGCGCGGGCAGCAAACTCGTCGGCGTAACATCGTTCTGCGATTACCCGGACGAGGCGAAAAAAATTCCGAAAATCGGCGACACGATCAGCCCGAATATGGAGACGATTATCGCGCTCAAACCGCAGATCGTTTTCGTCTCGACGGCTTCGCAAATCGAAAATTTTACGAAAACGCTCGAAAATCAGAATATCGCAATTTTCATTACCAATCCGAACGATTTTGAAAGTATTCTGCGAAACCTAAAACAACTCGCCGATATTTTAGGAACGTCCGCCAACGCCGAAAAACTGATCGGCGATTTGCAAAGGCGCGTCAAAATCGTCGAAGAAAAAGTCAAAGACAAACCGAAAACAAAAGTCTTCGTGCAAATCTCAAAAGAGCCTTTGTTCACCATCGGAAAAGATTCGTTTATCACGGAAATCATCGAACGCGCCGGCGGCGAATCGGTAACGAAAAACGTGGCGACGGCTTATCCGAAGTTAAGCAAGGAAACGGCTTCGGCGTTAAATCCCGACGCGCTAATTTTATCGGAAAGTCCTGATAATACTGAGCCGAACGAAGTTTTTGTTAGTTCCGGCGCGATGAAAAACAAGCGTGTTTTCCGCGTCAACGCGGCGTTGCTGGCGCGTCCGGGACCGCGCCTCGTGGACGCGCTCGAACAGATTGCGAAGGATTTACACTATTGAAGACTCAAGATTCAAGATTCAAGATTCAGAATCGGCGTTTCGGCTTTGGGCTGATTATTTTGCTGTTGATTGTTTTGGCGATTGCCGTTTTGTTGGGCAGTGAAAGATTGGCGTTTTTTGAATTAAACGAAAATCAGCGGACGATTCTGTTCGATATTCGTCTGCCGCGAGTTCTGCTCGGCGCGACGGTTGGAGCGAGTTTGGCGTTGGCGGGCGCGTCTTTGCAATCGCTTTTGAGAAATCCTTTGGCTGAACCGTATCTTTTGGGCGTGTCGAACGGCGCGGCGTTGGGAACGATGCTGGCTTTCGTCTTTTTCGCTAACTTCGATTGGGCGCGTCCGGCTTTGGCGATTGTCGGCGCGGGTTTAGCGACTTTGACGGTTTATCAAATGGCGAAAAGCCGCGCCGGAATGAACGTCGAACGGTTGGTTTTGGCGGGCGTGATTGTGACGACG
>JAYVGL010000100.1:0-12848 GCA_043772175.1 Pyrinomonadaceae bacterium
GGTTCGCTATCTCCTTGAATTTTATTAGTCTAAAACCAAGTTTAGCGAACCCGATGCTCGTTCTTCAATTTCTATCTCTTAAATTTAAACGGACTCTTAATGGTTGAGACCGCTAACGAAAGTTTATTCGCAATCGCAATTCAGTTCGTATTTCACTTCGGCGAAATTTTTGACCAGCATTTCTTCGCCGATGCGATTTCCCGTGCGCTTGTCAACGGTTTCGCGCCAAATTTCATTTTCACGGTAATTTCTCTCGTTCTCGCGCGTAAAACGATGATTGCGTTCGATAATGTGAAAAGAATGCGGCAATTCCGCGTCGGTCAAAATCGAGCCTTTCAAATGTTCGTCGGTCAGCCGGAGCTTGACTTGAAACGTCTGCGCCGTCGGGTTGTGAAAGCGCAAATCCACATAGTTGAAAAAAACGCCCGCGCCGCTTCCGAAAGGCAATGTGCGGCGGTCGTCGGGAAACGGATCGAAGCTGTGATGCCGGCGTTCGGAAACCGTCAAAGGCGTGTGCAAAGCCATCCAATACAACAAATTAGCGAGTTGACACAAACCGCCGCCGACACCGCGCCGCACTTCGCCGCGTGAAAGCTGCATTCCTTCGACGTAGCCTTTTTTCGCGGTCGCTTCGCCGACGCAACGCCAAAACGAAAAAGTTTCGCCCGGCTCAATCAAAATCCCGTCAATCGTCTTGTGCGCGATTTGTAAGTTAGTTATTTTATTTTCTTGCAGCTGCGGGTCAGAGTCGCCGAGTTTGCGACGCAGCAAAGACTGATGTTTTTTGACCGCGAACGGCAAACTCTCGTCAGAAAATTGACGCGCAAAACGTCGGCGGCTCGCCGCGTCGGCAATAATTCGGAAAGCGCGTTTTTGTTTGATTCGCAGATGATAAAAAAACGGATGAATCTCGGAAAGTCGTTGTTTCATATATCGGGAAGTGATGCGGCGGAAGTCAAGTCTTCACGCGCCTTGTAACTTTTCAAACTGAAATTATATCCGTTTTTGTAATTTTTGCCGCGAACAATCGAAAAAGTTCATTTTGTCTCCTTCACAAATCGCTGAACTGTCAGCCATATCGCCGATCGCTTTTCGAGATCAAATCAAAATCGAATCGGACGAACTACTTATCAATCACAGCTTCGGAAAATCTTTCCATCTCTTCCAACTGCGGACTGCATTGGAGCAATAGAAGACTCACGCCGACGGCTTCAAACTCGGCGACTCGTTCGGCGACTTGATCGGGCGTTCCCGTTAAACCCGAACGCAAGCCGCGATTCGAGACGGAATAATCTTCGAGTGAAACCTGGCTGTCGAGTTTCGTGTTCGCCAGCCAGTCCTGATAATTGCCGTAACCGGCGGCGGATTGATTGACATCGGTGATGCGTTCCAATTCCTTTTTAACTTCCTCGTCGGAGTTTCTGACAATCGCGTAACCGGCAACGCCGTAAGTCATCGGCGGCAAATTCAATTTCTCGCGCCGCGCTTCCATATCGTCAACTTTCAGCTTGACTTTCGCGGGTTCGTCGCCGTGCATCACATAGGCATCGCACAAACGCGCAATCGTGTCTTTGGCTTTCTCCGATTCGCCGCCCGCATAAACGAACGGTTTTTTTAGCGGTTTCGGCTGCATTACGGCATCTTCGATTTTGTAATACGCGCCGCTGTAGTCGAAATGATCGCCGCGCCATAATTTATCAACGATTTCGAGCCATTCCGCCGTTCGTGCGTAGCGGTCGTCGTGTTCGTCGAACTGCACGCCGTATTTTTTCGCCTCTCCCGACCACCACGACGAGACGACGTTTAAGGAAAGCCGGTTGCCGCCGCCGATGCGGTCAATGTTGGCGGCTTGTTTGGCTAACAGCGCGGGATTGTGAAACGTCGGGCGCACCGCGACCATTAGCTCAAGTGTTTTGGTAACAGCAGTTAGTGCGGCGGCAGTTGACCACGCATCGAGCGAAGGCGCGTCAACGCCCTTGATGTCGTTCAAGTTCAATTCGGCGACGAGCGACAAATCAAAACCAATTTCTTCCGATCTTTGTGCGAGTTTTTTCGTGTATTCCCAACTCGCTTCCATTCCTTCATTTTCGACGTTTCGCAGCCAGCCGCCGAAAACCGGCATCCAATATCCGTAGCGCATTTATTTGTTCTCCTGTTCTAAAAAATCAACCAGTTTTTCGTGCGGGTCAAAACCGACCAATTCCACGCCGTTGGTCACGAAATTTGAAAGCGCGTTGATGTCGTAAAAAAGCGCATTGCCGGTTTCGTCGTCAATCAGATACTCGATGCCGCCGACATCAATCTTCGCCTTCGCCACAATTCGCTCGACCGTTTCGATAATCTCCGGCGGCGGCACGAAATTTTCGACGCGCAGATTTTTGGCGGGTGCGTCGGTCAGACAAATCTCCGTCTCGTTCGACGGCGCATCGGTCAAACAAACTTCCGCCTGACACAAATTAAAGTTTTCGCCGCTCGGATAAACCTGCAAAGCGTATAAAAATTTGCCGCCCAGAGTTTCGACGCGCTGAATCGAACCGCCTTTTTTGGGCGCGAATTCCTGCACGAGCGCGGTCGAATCAATGCCCAAATCGAACAGTTTATTTTCGACGGCGTTCTCTAAATCCGCGGGCGTGTCGAACTTTACGATGCCCGCGCCACGCCCGCCGATGTTGGGTTTGACGATAATCGGAAAACGCAGACCGCTCGCGGCTCCGGCGGCTTGATTCATCGAATTGATGATGCGCGTCGCCGGATATTTTATTCCGAGCGAATCGAACAGAGCGCATTGCAGAGCCTTGGAAATCTCGATTTCAAATGCGTCGTAACCGTTGATGACGCGGACGTTTTGCTGTTCCAAACTCGCCAGAAATCCGCGTGTGTAAAATATCGCGCCGCCGTGATCTCGCAGGTAAGCCGACGCGCTCATTCGATTGAAAACCAGCGCGTATTTATCACTCAAATTCTCGTTCGGATTATAAAAATCATTCGCCGCATCAATCTTTTCATAAACGATGCCGCGTTTGTCCAACTCGGCAAACAAAGGGCGAAACCATTCGGGATGTTCGTAATAAACCGCCATCGGCTTTTCATTTTTCGGGGTCATAAAATCTTGTTCACTCGACTGACTGGAACTTTAGCACAAAAAATTCGCCCGTTAAATCAAACGATTTTCCAGTCGAAAACATAACTGTTACAATCGGAAAAATTCAACGCACCGTAAAAACGATTATGACAAAAAATCTATTCCCGAAAATTATCATCGGTATTCTGTGTCTCTCCGCGCAAGTTTTCTCCCAAAGAGATTTAGGCGCGCGTCCGACCGATTCGGGCGGCGTTCTGATGCCGGAGCAAGCGGCGTATGACGTGAAGCACTACGATCTGGCGGTTACGCCGAACATCGAAGCGCAGTCAATCAAAGGCGTTTTGACGGTAACGGTGCTAATCGTCAAGCCGATTGATAAATTCGTGCTTGATTTGGATTATCCGTTCACGGTCGAATCGGTAAAGTATATATTCGATACTATGAATCCGCTGTCGGCGAAGTTTGAGCGGCGCGGCTCGCAGATTTGGATTAACTTGCCGGGAACTGTCAGCACCGGCAAAATCGCTAAATTGAGTATCGCCTATTCCGGTAAGCCGAAAATTGCGCCAAAACCGCCTTGGGTCGGCGGTTTTGTCTGGTCGAAAACGGCGGACGGCTCGCCGTGGTTTGCGACCGCCGTGCAGAATGACGGCGCGGATTTGTGGTTTCCGGTCAAAGATCATCCGTCGGACAAAGCCGACACGACATCGCTTCATTTCACCGTTCCGGGCAATTTAGTCGCGGCTTCCAACGGTAAACTCGCGTCGGTCGTTGATAACAAAGACGGCACGAAAACCTTCAACTGGGAAGTCTCGCAGCCGATCTCCAATTACTGCATCGCCCTGAACGTCGCGCCATATAAACTGATTGAAGACCAGGTAAAAAGCGTTTCGGGCGCGATGATTCCAATCAAATTTTACGTTCTGCCGCAGGACGAAGCGAAAGGGCAATCGCTGATTGATTTGACGAAAAAATACACGGCGTTTTACGAGAAATATCTCGGACCGTATCCGTTTCGCGCCGACAAAATCGGCATCGTCGAAACGCCGCACCTCGGAATGGAACACCAGACGATTACGGCTTACGGCAACGAGTTCAAGTATAACGCCGACGGCGAAGACTGGCTTCTGTTTCACGAATTCGGACACGAATGGTGGGCGAATCTGGTAACCGCGCCGGACTGGAATGATTTTTGGATTCACGAAGGTTTTCAGTCGTTTATGGATACGTTCTACATCGAGACGACGAAAGGCAAAGGTGCCTATTTCGCGGCGATGAAGGCGCGTTACAAAAATCTGCGAAACGTCAAAGCGGTCGCGCCGCGCCAGCCGCAGACGACGACACAGATTTATATGCTGCCGCCCGAATACACGAAATCCGACGGTGATATTTACGGCAAGGGCGCGTTGATTTTGAATAGTTTACGCTTTTATATCGGCGACGACGCTTTCTTTAAATCGCTTCGTAGAACGACTTATTCCGATCCGAAAATGGAAAAGGTAACGAACGGCAAACAATTTCACTTTGAAACGACCGACGACTTTTTGCGGACGGCGGAAAGGGAATCGGGCAAAGATTTAAAGTGGTTTTTCGAGGTTTATCTGCGTCAGCCGCAATTGCCGAAACTCGTCGCCGAAACGAATGCGAATCAATTAAATCTGCGCTGGGACGTGCCGAACAATCTGCCGTTTCCAATGCCCGTCGAGGTGAGAATCGGCGGTGTGATTAAAAAAGCCGAGATGAAAAACGGATCGGGAAGTGTGCCGCTTCCCGCCGATGTGAAATATGAAATTGACCCGAACGGCTGGATTTTGAAGGCTCAATAAAAAATACGACAAGCACCAAAAAAACGCGGCAGATTATTTTGATAAATAATCTGCCGCGTTTTCGTTACTGTCTTTATTGCTTGTGTTTTTCGCTCGCGTAGAAACTGAATTGATACGGCGAGGTCGTCCAGATGTCGGCAGCCGGACGAGTTCGGGTTTCGCCGTTTTGGGTTTCCTGCACCGCGATTCCATACCAGCCGTTGTTGACGTAGCTGGTCATCGTCAAACCGGCGATGCTCAAATTGGCGTTGTTAACCGTGAACGCGGGCTGCGTCGTTCCCGAAAACGAAGATGAGGGATAAATCAAACCGCCCAAAATTTCGGTCGAACCGCCGTCGGTCGTGTTGGCGATCACGGCGCGACCTTCGGTTTTCAAACCTAAAATCCAGAATTTGCCGCCCGCATTATTCATATCGCGCTCGGTTTCCGGCTGCACTTCCGGGTTATACTGCCGCGCCCACATATTAACCGGAAATTCCGGCGTGAATGCCGAACCGAAATCTTCGAGATATACTTTACCGTCCGTATTCAACGCCGTATTTTGATAATTCATCGAAGAATTTTTGGCGACTATCGTCCGACGGCTGTTGTTCAGCAGATTCACTCCGTTGAGGCGTTCCAAAAACAAAGGTCTGGGCGAATTTTCATTGACGATAAATTTGCTGCCGTTGAAAAACCGAAAGCCGCTGCTCGAAAGACTAATAACTTTTTCGACGCTTGACGGAATCGTAATGTCGCTGTAAATCGTGTAGCGTGTTCCGTTGTCGCCGACTTCGCCGAGATAGACGACTTTCTTGCCGGAATTCAGCGCGGCTTGAATGCCGGCGGTCGTGTCAAAGAAACCGTAAAGCGGATTGGTCGGATGCGCGTTGAAAGCGGCGACATTCGCCCAATCGGACGGGTTATTACTAACGTGAACCGGCGTTTCCCTAATCGGCAGATTCAAACTTTTGCCGTCATTCGGAAAAAGTGAAAAGTCGGGATTGGTGCGATACTCGGAAACAGAGGCTCCTTCGACCGGAACGCCGTTAGTGTTGATGGCGTTGTTATAGCCTTTGGTCGTAATGTTGCGGGCGAAAAGAAAACCCGTATTGACGATGGCATCATTTTGTTTGTTGCCGCCGTTCAGAATACTGTCGAGAATAATCACGCGCCCGTTGTCGTTCCGAATCGCCGGAACGCTGTTGATGCTGGTCAGTTTCCGAATCGCCATCGTGTTGCAGGCGTTCCTGATTCCGGCGACGGTTTGATTTTTAAGCGTAATCTGTTCAAAAGTCATCGAATACTCGCAGGTATCCATTCGGATTCCGTATTGAAATCCGTTAATCGTAACATTCTTTATCAAACTCGGTCCCGCCCATTGCCGCACCATTTCGATTCCCGAAAACCCGCTCCGGTCGGGCGAAGTGATTCTGACGTTCTGAACCGCGCCGTAATTACTCGAAATGTAATCAAGTCCAACCGCGCCTTCATTGCTTCTTCCGGTGTTAATCGTCAAATTGAAAAAATACATCGAAAACGCCTGATTGCCGCCTCGTGTGTAAAAAACCGGACGCGGATTTGCCGGGTCTTGAAAACCGGCGGCGTTGTCTTTTAATTTGATGATCGTCGTCGCCGGATTCTCGCCCTGCAAAGTCAGACAGCAATCGTAATAGCCCTGCAAAGTCGAAATTTGATCGCTCACGAGATATGTGCCAGCCGGACGTAAATCGCCACGCGGCTGTTGAATTGATTGAGCGTCGTCGCAAACGCCTGTTGAAAAGCCGTCGTGTCGTCGGTTACGCCGTCGCCCCTGTCTCCGTAAACGGTTTTGATATTTTTCCAGGCGACATCGGACGGATAATACGTCTGCTGGGCAAACGCGGCAGCGGATAAAAGATTGAAAAAAACGGCGACGAGCAAAACTGATTTGATCTTCTTGGTATTCATCGTAAACTCCTATGTATTTTGGGTTGCGGTTGTTGACGACGCGCAGAGCTTTCGCCTGACGAGATGCCCAAATATCGGCGATCATTTAACGTCCGGTTTGAAAGTTCTAAAGCGTGTTAAAATCTAGGGGATACGAACCAAGATAGGTTAAGCGACTTTGTTTGTCAATGATTTCAATGGAAATTTAACCGAAATTTAACAGCCGTCTTTTAACGCTTCCGCCGAGCGTCGTGCGAACAGCGCGTTATAACGTCTCCGACAACTTAGCGACAATTTCCCGCGCCGCGTTCGGACGCGCAAAATTTGCTACGTTCGCTTTCATTACCGCGAAACGCTTTTCGTCGCCCGCGAGCGCGTCAATTTTGTAAGCCAAAACGGGAAGATTATTGCATCTGATCGCGCAGCCTTTTTCGAGCAGATGATCGGAATTGCGTTCTTCCTGTCCGGGAATCGGGTTGACGATGACGAAAATCAAGTTTTTCGCCATTGCTTCGGAAGTCGTCAATCCGCCGGGTTTGCCGACGATCAAATCCGCTGCCGACATCAATTCGTCCATCTCTTTGGTAAAGCCGATTAGTCGGAATGTAACGCGCTCGTTGTTCAGTTTTTCCCTCGATAATTTTTCGAGTTTCGTCTTTAATTCTTCGTTACGCCCGCAAATCGCCAAAATCTGCGCGGGCGTTTGTAAATCGCTCAACGCAAACAGTAGATTTTCAATGTTGCCGACACCGAAGCCGCCCGCCGAAACTAAAATCGTCAATTTGTCTTTTTCCAAATCGTATTTTTCGCGCATCGCTCGTTTGTCTTTTGATTCGGCGAAAATCGGGTCAATCGGAATGCCGGAAACGGTAATTTTATCTTCGGGAATGCCGAGTTTTGCGAGGTGAATTTTCGTTTCGTCGAGAGCGACGAAATAGCGTTCGTAGTGATGACAAAGCCACAGGGCGTGCGCGTCGAAATCGGTGATGACGATGCTTTGCGGAAAATTTATTTTCTCCTTCGCCGTCAGCCACGAAATAATTTCGGCGGGCAGAAAATGCGTGCAGACGGCGATGTCGGGCTGATAAGTTTTTAAGAATTTTATCAAAGGCTGCGTGTTCAATCTGTCCAGAGCCAGCCGCCGCCGTTCGTTTTCCCAGGGTTTATCAAGCGAATCATACATCCAGCCGAGAACTTCCGGCATTCGGTTGACCATATCGAGATACGCTCTGCCGTAAAGCCTTCGGAAAAGCGGATTCGTATAATTTAGAACGTCAATATTTTTAACTTCCGCCGTCGGGTTTTGCCGTTTGAATTCTTTCTCAATCGCTTCCGCCGCCCGCAGATGTCCCGCGCCGACCGATGCCGATAAAACCAGGATTTTTTTCATCATAGATAAAGCCAATAAATTAACTTTCGACCGCTTGAATGATAATATATATGACAGTCTTTCGGGAAAATAATTTTGCGTAACTCAATAGAATCCGATTCAAAGTTTTTCAGCGCAGGTGTGCGGGCGATGTTCATCTCGACCTTGTGTTTTGCGCTCGCCAATGTTTTCGTCAAACAGGTTTCGCATCTGCCGACGATGGAAATCGTCTTTTTTCGCTGCGCGTTCGGCGTGATTTTCTGTTACGTCGGACTGAGAAAAGCGAACGCCGACTGGCGCGGCTCGAATCGAAAATTGCTGCTTTTGCGCGGGCTGTTCGGCACGACCGCGCTTTATTTTTTCTTTCTGACGGTGCAGAACATTCCGCTGGCGAGTGCGATGACGATTCAATATCTGTCGCCGATTTTTACGACGATTATCGCTATTTTTCTCCTTAAAGAAAGCGTCAAACTTTTCCAGTGGTTTTGTTATATCTTAGCGTTCGCCGGTGTGCTTTTGGTCGAACAACTCGATGCGCGAATTTCCTTGTTTTTTCTGATACTCGGCGTGATTTCGGCGTTTTGTTCGGGTGTCGCCTATAATCTGGTCAGAAACCTGCGCGGGCGCGAGCATCCCTTGACGGTGGTTTTTCATTTTCAACTGGTCGGCTTGATCGTCGGCTTTGCCTTCACGGTTTTCGGATGGCAAACGCCGCACGGCCGGGATTGGTTATATTTGCTTTTGATCGGCGTATTCTCGCAGTTCGGACAGATTTTTTTGACGAACGCCCTGCAAAGAGAAAAAGCGGCGAGCGTCGCCATCGTCAATTACACCGGCTTGGTTTACGGATTATCAATCGGCTGGCTCGTTTTCGGCGAAACGCAGACTTTTGAATCAGCGGCGGGAATGGTTCTGGTCGTCGTCGGTGTCGTGTCGAGCGTCGTTTACAGCAGGCGGCAAAAAGACATTGAGAAACTGGAAGCGACGGTCGGTTGATTCAAACGCAAAACAGATTGGACGGCAAATGATTCAGCAACTCGGCAAACAGCGGCAATCACTAAAGACAATCGAAAACCTTTTGCTTTTTTCAAGCGTAATATGATTTGATAAAAATCACCTTTAACGATTATTTGACGAGAACAAAATGAAATCAAAAATAAAATCTATCGCGGCGGGCGGAATCTTGGCGGCGACACTGGTCGGCGGCGCGTTCGCCCAAACATCAACGAAAAAGGATAATAAAATGTCAAACAACTTTAAATTACAGCCGCTCAAACTTGAGCAATACACGCTCGACAACGGTTTGCGCGTGATCTTGAATCAGGACAACGCCGCGCCGGTCGTCTCCGTCGCGGTTTTCTACGATGTCGGTTCGCGCAACGAACGCGAAGGGCGCACCGGATTCGCTCATCTGTTTGAACATATGATGTTTCAAGGTTCGGAGAACGTCAAAAAAGCCGAGCATTTTCAGTATGTCTCCAACGCCGGCGGCACGATGAACGGGACGACGAACACCGAACGGACGAATTATTTTGAAGCGTTGCCGGCGAACCAACTGCCGCTCGGTTTGTGGCTCGAATCCGACCGAATGCGTTCGCTCGCGGTAACGGAAGAAAATTTAACCAACCAGCGCAACGCCGTGCAGGAAGAAAAACGCCTAGGCGAAAATCAACCGTTCGGACAGGTTTTCGATCAGTTGATGCCGATGATTTATAAAAATTTCGCTAATTCGCATTCGGTCATCGGCTCGATGGAAGACTTGAACGCGGCGACCGTCAAAGACGTGCAGGATTTTTTCCGCATCAACTACGCCCCGAATAACGCCGTGCTGGTAATTTCGGGCGCGTTCGAGCCGAAAGAAGCGAGGGAGCAAGTTTCAAAGTATTTTGCGACGATTCCGAAACAGCCGAAACCACCTGCGATTGACGTTGCCGAACCGACCGAAGTGGCGATGAAATATAAAAAGTTTACAGACAAACTCGCCCCGTTTCCGGCGTTTATAATGGGTTGGAAAATTCCGCAGCGCAACACGCCCGACCACAACGCGCTCGCGCTCGCGGGGAAAATTATCAGCGAAGGTGAAAGTTCGCGCCTTTATCAAAAGTTGGTCAAAGGCGACGAATCGGTTTTACAATTGGTCAGTTTTACCGACGAACGGCGCGGACCTTCGGGCTTTTTGATTTTCGCGCTGCCGAAACCCGGCAAGGATTTAACGAAAATCCGCGAGACGATCACCAATGAAATCAAAGATATGGCGACCAACGGACCGACTGCCGAAGAAATTCAGAAACTGCATAATAATCTGATTAACGACGCGGTTCGCGCCCGTCAATCATCGCTCGGACGCGCTCAGGCAATCGCCGAATTCGCGCTGTTCGACGGCGATCCGACGCTGGTCAATTCGGAACTCGACGAGCTTTTGAAAATCACGCCCGCGCAGATCAAAGAAGCCGTTAACAAATATCTGAACACCGACAACCGCGTTTTGCTCGACATCGTTCCGGGCGCGAAAGCGGAGACTAAAACGGCTGGAGAATGAGTCTGGAGAGTCTGGAGAGTCTGGAGAGTCGGAAGAATTTTCCTAAGACCATCCAGACTCCCCGGACTCCCCGGACTCTCAAGGAGAATTAAATGAAAAAAATACCTAAAATTTTGGTGTCCGCCGGTTTGATTTCGACGTTCGGCATTGGAACCTACGCACAGAAAACTATGAATGAAGATTTTCGCAAAACCGCTCCGGCGGCACTTGCGCCCAAGAGTTTTGAAATCGCCAAGCCGTTCGAGACGACGTTGCCGAACGGTTTGAAAGTGATCGTTTTTGAAGACAAGCGTCTGCCGCTCGTCAGTTATCGGCTCGGATTCAAGACCGGCTCGATTTACGATCCGAAAGATTCGGTCGGGCTGACTTCGGCGATGACCGCGCTTTTAAATGAAGGCACGAAAACGCGGGCGAGCAAACAGCTTGCCGAAGAAATCGAACGGCTCGGCGCGAGCATTTCGGCGAACGCGGGCGAAGACAACACGATTGTCGCGGCTTCGGCACTCTCGATGTATGGCTCGGACGTTTTAAGTTTGATGGCAGATATGGTTTTGAATCCGATTTTTCCCGAAAGCGAACTCGCGCTGTTTAAGAAAAACACGATTGAAAATCTGAAATTTCAGCGTTCACAGCCGTCGTTTCTGGCGGACGAACAGATTTCCAAAGCGATTTACGGAACGCATCCATACAGCATCGCGTCGCCGTCCGCCGCCGACATCGAAAAAATCACCCGCGAAAAACTGGCGGCGTATCACGCGAAAATGTTCACGCCGAACAACGCAACTTTGATCGTCGTCGGTGATGTCAACCGAGACAATTTGTTGAAAGAAATCACGGCGAATTTCGGCAACTGGAAAAAGGGCGCGATGGACACGATGACTTTCCCAACGCCGCCCGTGCGGACGGCGACGACGCTGACCGTCGTTGATCGTCCCGGGTCTTTGCAGTCGAATATCGTGCTGGCGAATCTGGCGATTGACCGCAAAGACCCGGATTTTTTCCCGGTTCTGGTGATGAATCAAGTTTTGGGCGCGGGCGCGTCGTCGCGGCTTTTTATGAATCTGCGCGAAGCGAAAGGTTACACCTACGGCGCGTATTCGAGTTTCGACACGAAGCGTCTGGCAGGGAATTTCCAGGCGACGGCGGAAGTCAGAACGCCGGTTACGGGCGACTCTTTGAAGGAATTCTTCCTTGAGTTGAACCGCGTCCGCAATGAAAAGGCATCGGATAAAGAATTGAAAGACGCGAAAAGCTACCTGACCGGAGTTTTTCCGCTGCGCGCCGAAACGCAGGAAGGTTTGACGAATCTGCTAGTGTCGCAGCAGTTGTATGATTTGCCCGCCGATTATCTGCAAACTTACCGCGATAAAATCAACGCCATTACATTGGACGATGTTCAGCGCGTGGCGAAAAAATATATCGCGCCCGACAAAATCGCCATCGTCATCGTCGGCGACGCAGACGAGATCATCAAGCAGTCGAAATCCTACGCGCCGAAAATTGACGTTTACGATGCCGACGGCAAAGCGTTGGACGTTTCGAGTTTCGGCAAGGAATCAAACGGCGCACCGGCGATGGTTGAAGGCGTGTGGAATTTGGTGATTGATTATCACGGAACGCCGTTTCCCGTAACGCTGACGCTGAAACAGGCGGACGCAAGTGTTTCGGGAACGCTCGATTCGGCGATGATTAAAGGCGATCTGACCGATGCCAAAGTCAGCGGCAACAAAGTAACCGGCATCATCAAAACGCAGATGGGCGGGCAGGCGATGGAACTAAATATCAGCGGAACCGTCGAAGGCGACATGATGAAAGGCACGGTAACAGTCCCGATGCCGAATTTTCCGCCGCTCAGCTTTACGGGAACAAAAGCGAAGTAGAAATCGAAAATCAAAATTGAAAAAGGATGACGGCTTGCAAACCGTCATCCTTTTTTAATTAACGCCGTGCGGGATGAGTGAACAGCGAAACGCGCCGCCAACTGTTCACTGTTCACTACCAAACGGGAGAAGATTTTCTCGTTTGGTAGCGAATATAGCGAACTTCAGATTGGCGCGGCTACTTTTGCAGAAGCCCGCACGAAGTAAGGGCGCAGTGGCGATTGCGCCCTTACTTCGTGCGGGC
>JAYVGL010000101.1:0-31730 GCA_043772175.1 Pyrinomonadaceae bacterium
GCGGCGCGTTACGGCGGCGAGGAATTTTCTATTTTACTGCCGCAGACCAACTCGGCGGAAGCGGAAGTCATCGCCGAACGCATTCGTGAGCGCGTCGAAATGCACTGCTTTCCGAACCGACAGGTAACGATCAGCATCGGCATTGCGAGTTGTTCGCTGAGTTTGAATTCGTCGAAGGATTTGGTCTCGGCGGCAGACAAAGCACTTTATGAAGCGAAACGCGGCGGCAGAAATAACGTGCGGGTTTATGAAAGTCTCAACAGTAATTTCACTGCCGGAACGCGAAAAGCACAGAAATAGAAGACTGATAAACAATCCGGCGTTTTTCAGATAGAAAAGGCTTTACCCGAAATAGCTGATAACTGAGAGCGAACAACGGACAGTGTTCGCGGCGCAGTTATCAGTTTTCAGCTATTGGCTGCCGATTATTCCGAAGAGAAAAAACTAAAAAGTTAATGAGCGAAAGAATTACGGCGACTATCGAAAGCACGGACTTTATCGGCAGAAACGTCGAACTCGACGCGCTGCGGCGACACGCGGACGGCGAAACGAAGTCGAACGCACTTTTACTTTTATCCGTGCCGTCGGGCGGCGCGTCGGAGCTGCTCAAACAAACCTACGATTATCTTTTTCACGCGCAGAGCGACACGATTCCGATTTATTTCGCCGTCAGCGAGGCGGATAAATCGGCGAAGGATTGCGCGAAACGATTCTTGAATGTTTTTCTGACGCAAACCGCCGCGTTTCGACGAAATGACGCGAAGATGGCGGACGGTTCGCCGAATTTGGCGGAACTCGTCGAACTCGCCGCGCCGGAAGATGCCGAACGGGTGAAACGCCTGGTCGCAAATTGTCGGATAGACGAAGATTTAGGCGACGACCGCACCTGCGTTCGCGGTTGTTTAAGTGCGCCGATGCGGGCGGGCGCGGCGGGCGCGAAGTTTTTCGTGATGATTGACGATTTGCATTCGGCGGCGTATCTGCCGGACGAAATTGATTTTATTGAAGAGTTAAAAAACGTTTATGCGCGGGCGGATTTGCGCTTTGTTTTGAGCGGCAGGCGGCGGTTTTTATACGGCGCGGCGCGTTTGAACGGGGCGGAAGTTTTGCGGCTCGCATCGCTCGATTATACCGACGCGGGATTTTTAGCGGAGAACCTGGCGCGAAAATCCGGCGTGCAAATTAATGAGCAGACGCGGGATTTAATCGTGCGAAAGTTTGACGGCGTTCCGGGTTTTATCAAATTATTGATTCAGGCGGCGGGCGCGAAAAGAATGGATTTAGACGGTTTCG
Organism: Pyrinomonadaceae bacterium; assembly: GCA_043772175.1. Lineage (GTDB taxonomy): Bacteria > Acidobacteriota > Blastocatellia > Pyrinomonadales > Pyrinomonadaceae. The sequence continues at coordinate 1,294 of JAYVGL010000101.1, forward strand.
CGCAGGTCGAAAGACTCTACGCGGACGAACTTTTCGGCGGCGTGATCGGCAGATTTTACGACGCGGTTTTGCAAATAATCGCGCCGAACGTCGAAACGCAGAAAAGTCTCGTCGGGCTGATTTATAAATCACTTTCCGCCGTTGAAAAAGTTGCGGTCAAATGGTGGCAGGATGAAGTCGGTTCGGACGACGCGGATTTTTATCGGGTGATGGCGCGGTTAAATAACAGCGAAATCGTTCGCGTTTCGTCAAATCTGGTTGAAGCGATGCCGGAGAATGAAGCGTTGAGCGATTACATTACGGCGCGGTTTCGTCTGGAAATCGCGGCGGAAAACCGCGCTTTGGTCGTCGGCGAAATGTTGTCGGAGTTTTTGAAACGTGCGCCGCAGACGATGGCGAAGTCTTACCGGCAAAGTTCGGCAATCGGTTTGCGCGAATTGCTTTCGGCTTTTGATAATCAGGAAACGCCGCTCGCGCTGCTCGATTATGCGGTTTTCAAGGAAGATTACAAAGGCGCGGAAACGACGGAAATCAATGATAATCCAGAAAAAATCCGGCTGCCGCAGATAATTTACGCGGCGCATACAGCTGCGGTTTATCCGCCGATTGAGCAGGTGGCGGAGAAAACGCGCTCGGCGGTCGCGCTCGGATTTGCCGAATCCGTTTACACGGACGCGGACGAAACGGTCTGGCTGGCGGCGGAAATAGATTCAAAACTCGAAGCGTCGAAGGAGTTGGCGGAGTTTTGGTGCGACCGATTGGAGATGGTCGCGCTCGTCTGCAACTTCACGAATTATCAACTGTGGCTGGTCGCGCCCGAAGGTTTCGCGCCCGAAGCGTCGAAAGTCTTGCGGGAAAGAAAAGCCTTCGGTTCGAGTCGAAGGCAGGTCGAACTGCTGATAAAATTCTTGAAAGCCGAAGAACTCGTCGGCGAAAAAAAGGCGGCGCACGAATATGAAATCGTCGTGCCGATGGGCGACGACACGGAACTGCTCGCCGCGCACGCCATCGAAGAAATCGCCAAAAAACATTCGTTCAGTGCCAAAGCAATCAATCAAATCAAAACCGCGCTCGTCGAAGCGTGCATCAACGCGACGGAACATTCGATGAGTCCCGACCGAAAAATTTATCAGAAATTCGCGTTTGCGGACGACAAATTAATCGTTACCGTTTCCAATCGCGGCTTGCGGCTCGCCGATAAACAGGCGGCGGAATTTACGCCCGACGAAGGACGGCGCGGCTGGGGTTTGAAGCTGATGAAAAGTTTGATGGACGAAGTGAAATACGAACGGGTGGACGACGGAACGCGCATTTCGATGACGAAATACTTGAAATAATCCGTCGCGGCAGTTTCTCACAACTGAAGGCGCGCGAATATAATTGACATCACGGGCGATTTATAGTTTGATTGCAGTTGAATTCTTTAATCGCGCCCGCTCCCGGTGCAATCTGATTTTAAAAATAATGCAAAAACACGAAGGCGAGGTTTCCGTGCAAACCGAAGGCGAGAAGTCTGTGGTTTACGCGACCGACTATTTAAATAAATTGACCGGCGAACGCATCGAACGCGAATGCAAACGTCAACTCGAAGCGGGCTGCAAAACTTTAGTCGTCAACTTCGCCGGAACCGAAATCGTCAACAGCATCGGCATTTCGATTCTGCTCGGTGTCATTGACGCGGCACAGAATCGCGGCGCGAAAGTCGTCTTTTCAGATGTCAACGAAGATACCAGCGAACTTTTTCAAATGCTCGGCTTGACCAATCACGTTTCAATTAAGGGATGAAGGATGAAGGATGAGGGATGAAAAGCGGATGGGTTTTAATCATCATTCATCTCTCATCCTTCATCCCTTGAACACTATGGCGGAAAATCAGCAGAAACTAATTCACACCTTCGGCGCGTTGGCGGAACTCGGACACGAGGTTTCGCAAAAGAACAACTTTCAGGAAATGATTCGGACATCGCTGCATCTGCTCCTGGGAAGTCTGGCGATTATGCGCGGCGGCGTGGCGCGTTATTCGCGGTTCGGACACGAACTCAATATGCTCGCCGTGCGCGGCTTGGGCGACGATTTTCCATTGAGTTTATCGCTTTGCCACGAAGACGAACGGCAGTTTTTAATCAACGGTTTAGTCCCGATTGAAGTCGCGCAGGCGAAAGTTCTGCCGTTTTTTCAGATTTACGACCGCAGTTTTGAACACCGGAAAATCGAACTGCTTTTGCCTTTAATCATTCACGACGAAATCGTCGGCGTGGTTCTGCTCGGCGAAAAAGCGAACGGCGAACCGTATAGTTCCTACGACAAGGAAATCATTTCGGCGATGGCGCGGCACATCGGCACGGGCATCGCGCAGCGCAATATGATGGCGGAACTGGAACGCCGCGCCGACGAAAATCGTCGTCTGTATGACGATTTGCGAATGACTTACAAAGATACGGTCAAAGCGTTTGCGACGGCGATTGACTGCAAAGACAAATATACCGAAGGTCATTCGGTCAGAGTCGGGAAATACTCGGAGATCATCGCGCAGGAACTCGGATGGGATGCCGATCAGGTCGAAGGCGCGGCGGTCGCCGGATACTTGCACGATGTCGGAAAATTGACGATTGAAAGTAAAATCATCAATTCGCCGACGCGAATGAACGCTAAAGACTGCGCCGAATTAAACAAACATCCGGGTATCGGTTACGAGATTCTGCTGCCGATTCATCACCCATACGCGGACGTTCCGCTGGCGGCGAAATCGCATCACGAAAGATTGGACGGACGCGGCTACCCGGACGAACTTTACGACCGCGAAATTCCGTATATCGCCAAAATCGTCTGTCTCGCCGACTCGTTCGACGCGATGACCAGCGACCGTCCGTATAAACGCCGCCGACCGGCAAACGAAATCATCGAGGATTTGCGCTTCAACGCCGGCAAACAGTTCGCGCCCGAACTCGTTACGGCGTTTTGTCGCGGAATGTTAAAGGAATTAACCAATGAATCAAAGCAAAAACGCTTTCGCCGTCTGCTCGGCAAGGAATATCTGGATGCCGCCGTCATCGTTCCGCAAATCAAAACCGCGCTTAACGATTTGAACGGAACTTCGGCGATGACGGAACTGCATTGGGATTGAAAACTTAAGTAAGAAGAATCGCCATAAAAAAGCGCAAAATCCGCCAAACTCTCGAAAGAGTGTTACGTGTCTTTTGCGCTTTTGCCGATTGGAACTCGAACGATTCGGGTTGGTCGTAATTGTTACAAGTTCTCGATGTAATTTGCATAAACGCGCCCGAAAGCGTAACTTTAAATGAAGCCAAAAAGCTCTCTCATAAATAAACGGATAGAAAATTCGCTTGTCTGACGGCAGACATTTCTTAGATTAAAAAATGAAAATACTGCTTTATAATCCCGACAACGGCGTAACGCGCAACTTTATGCCGCATTTATGGATGTTTCTGCTTCAGGCGTTAACGCCGAAGGAACACGAAGTCATTCTGATTGACGGCAACGCCAAAGCGATGAGCGAAGCGGAGTTAGTCGCTTACTGCAAAAAAGAAGACATTGGCTTGGTCGGCATCGGCGCGATGACGCGAATGGTCGCCCGCGCTTATCAATTCGCCGACGCACTGCGCGATGCCGGAATCAAAGTCGTGATGGGCGGACCGCACGTTACCGAATGTCCCGACGAAGCGTTGGGACGCGACGGCGGCAAACGCCACGCCGACGCGATTGCCCTCGGTGAAGCCGACGAAACCTGGGCGTTGATGGTCGAAGACGCGGCGAATAATCGTTTGAAAGACATTTACCAGCCGGAAACCGATCCGAAAGGTAAGGATAAAAAACCGAATCTTCAGCCGTATCCGCACATTCCCTGGGAAACTTTGGATTTGGATCAGTTCAGCCTCGTGCCAAAGTTTTTGCGCTCGACTTTATCGAAAATGGGCGCGGGCTGGGGCAAGTTTTTCGTCGTGCCGATTGAAACCGGGCGCGGCTGTCCTTACGGCTGTGAATTCTGCACCGTCACCGGATTTTTCGGCGATTCGATTCGCTTTCGCTCGAATGAGTCGGTCATCGAAGAGCTTCTGCGATTAAAAGCTCGCGCCAAAAAAGAACGCGGACAAATCGCCGTCTTTTTCATAGACGATAATCTCGCCATCAACGTCAAGCGCGTCAAATCACTATTAAAAGACATTATCGCCGCCAACGCCCAATTGCCGTGGGTCGCGCAAATCAGCGCGAATCTTTTGAAAGACGAAGAACTCGTTGACCTGATTCACGAATCGGGCGGCAAATGGATTTTTATCGGGATGGAATCAATTGATCCGGCGAATATGGCGGATGTCAACAAAAACTTCAGTAAACCCGGCGATTATCAAGCCGTTCTCGAACGTTTAGCGAAGCGCAACATCTACGCGATCACGTCGTTTATCGTCGGAATGGACAACGACACGGTGGGCGTTGCCGACCGGACGCTCGAAGAAATTCACAAATGGCAGCCGGGTTTGCCCGTCTTCGGGCAATTAACGCCGTTTCCGGCGACACCGCTTTACACGAGATTAGAGAAAGCCGGACGACTGACGCGCCCGAAACACTGGCTCGAATTCGCGCAATTCGTGATGGCTCACAAGCCGGCGAAAATGACCATCGAAGAAGCCCGCAGCGAGGTCATTCACGCCTGGTCGGAAAGTTACAGCCCGAAACGCAACGCTGAAGCCTTGGAAGCGATTAAAGATTCGCCGATTGAATATCGCATCGGTCATCTCGTCGCCCGCTTTTTCTTTCGCGGAATTTACTTCCCGCAGATGACGCGCCGCGCTTGGGCGAAACTTCTGTTTGAAAATCGCACCGCGATTTTGGGTTTGGCAAAAGAAGGTTTTACAAAATATCGTGCGTTCAAAAAGAGACCGAAGGTTTTGCTCGCCGACGTTACGCAGCCGAATTCGCAAATTTTGCAAAAGTAAAAAAGCCGTTTGATTGCTGTATGTGGGATTGGCAAAACTGAAAACTAAAATCAGCGTCGAAGATTACCTGACGGGCGAAACAGTCAGTTCGGTTAAATACGAATACGTTTACGGTGAAGTTTATGCGATGGCTGGCACGAGCGATAATCACAATCGCATCGTCGGTAATCTTTACGCAGCTTTGCTGAACCATCTGCGAAGTTCGCGCTGCGAACCGTCTATGGGCGATATAAAAGTCCGTGTCAGCCCGGACGTTTATTGTTATCCCGATGTTTTAGTTTCCTGCGAAGAAAATCCTGAAAATTCATATTTCCGCAAAGAGCCGATTCTGATAATCGAAGTTCTTTCGCCTTCGACGCAGGAAATTGACCGCCGCGAGAAACTGCTTTTCTGACAACAGATGCCGAGCGTATCGGAATACATCGTCGTCGAACAGCAAAAGAAACTCGTCGAAGTTCACCGCCGCCAACCCGACGGACGCTGGATAACTTATTACTTCAATCAATATGACGAAACAGCCGAATTTCAATCGGTCGAAATGACGATGCCGCTCGATGAGATTTATCGGCGCGTGAAATTTGAAAAGTAAATTATTTTGCCTGAAGCAACTCAAAATAAATCTCGCGCTACTTAAAAAAGTAGAAATGAAATACTCAATTAAGATACCGGCGGCTTTCTTCACATTCATTATTGGAATCGGTGCTTTCGTCTGTTGGAATTTTTACTTTGCGGATTTGCCGAACATCGAAATACAGGACGAGGGAAATGTAATTGCTTGTTCAATGTTTCCGACAAAAGTAAGTATTTGTCATCTTTACGATTCGTTTGATATTGATGATGGAAAATGGATAACTACTGAAGCGACTCTTTACGCAGCGGCTAGCGGTGAGAATGTTTTATCTCCGATTGATCAATGCCGGGAAATCGGCAGTGGTAATTTATATTTCACTTTTTTGGAATTAAAGAACTTCAAAGAACTCCAAAAAACTTTAAGGATTGGCAAGCCATATTATAAAGAAGTTGATGTGAGAGTTACCGGAACGGTTAAAAAAACTTTCGATAAAAATGGAACGAAAAATTATCGAATCATCCCTGACAGCATTGAAATAATTTCGTCGTCTCGAAAGTTTACCCCGAAAGGTGCAGTTTAACTAAAGAGAATTAGAAAGTCGTCTTTCTTAAATCTTCGATAATCTTCGGCAAAATCTCCAACACAAAATCAACTTCCGCCGCCTCATTATATCTCCCCAAAGAAAACCGAATCGCGCCCATCGCGTCCGAATATGGGATGTTCATCGCCTGCAAAACGGGCGAAGCCGCGTGCGTTTCGGAGTTGCACGCCGAGCCGGTCGAGACGCAGATTCCGGCATCGTCGAGCCGCGCTAAGATCGCTTCGCCGTTGAGATTTGAAAACGAAATGTTCGAGGTGTTCGGCAAACGAAAGCGTCTATCGCTCGTGCCGTTCAGACGAGAATTTGGAATTTTTTGCAAAATTTCGTTTTCTAATTTGTCTCTCAAATCCGAAACTTTTGTCATCGCCGATAAATCTTTGACGAAATCCGCCGCCGCGCCGAGTGCGGCGATTTGATGGACGGCTTCGGTTCCGGCGCGTCTGCCGTTTTCCTGTCCGCCGCCGACAGCTAAAGCGGGAAGTGTAACGCCGCGCTTGATATAAAGTGCGCCGATGCCTTTCGGGGCGTAAAATTTATGACCGGAAATGCTGAACAAATCAATCGCCGTATTTTTCAGTTCAACCGAAATTTTTCCGGCCGCGTTCACGCCGTCAACGTGAAAAAGCGCGGCGGACTTTTCTTTGATGATTTCGGCGATCTCGGCGACGGGAAATGTAATTCCGGTTTCGTTGTTCGCCAGCATTACGGAAACGATTGCCGTGTCTTCGCGCAAAGCGTTTTTTAATCCATCCAAGTCTAAAAATCCGTCTTCCGAAACTTCGAGCCGCGTTATTTCAAATCCTCTACTCTCCAATTTTTCACAGATTTTGCGAACGGCTTCGTGTTCGACGCAGGTCGTGATGAGATGTTTTTTGTGCGTATTCGCCTCAATTGCGCCGAGAATCGCCCAATTGTCCGATTCCGTGCCGCCGGACGTAAAGACGATTTCGTCGGAAAATTCTGCGCCGAGCAAATCGGCAACATTGCGGCGCGATGTTGCGACAGCATTGCGCGATTCGCGTCCGAAATTGTAGCCGGACGACGGATTGCCGTAAAATTCTTTTAGAAAAGGCTGCATTGCCGCGAAAACTTCGGGCGCAATCTGCGTCGTCGCATTGTTGTCGAAATAAATCATAAAATAATGGTAAACGGTAAATAGTAAATGGTAAACGGCAGGCGGCAAGCGGTGAATAAAGAATAACGGGCGGTTTTGTCGGCGGATGGCGATTGACGGTTTATCGTTCGCAAAAAACAATTATCAACTAACCATTTACCATTTACCATTTACCGTTTACTATTGATGAACCCGTGAACGCCATCCTTAAAATTACCGATGCGAGCCGTAGAAATTGGGAGCTGAATTTGCTGCCCGGCGAAGTTTATTCTATCGGCAGAGCCAAAGAAAACCACGTCGTTTTAAATGACCGCCGCGTGTCGCGCCGTCACGCGCATTTAGTCGCCGAAGCCGAAAATTTCAAAATAGTTGACGGTTGCATCGAAAACGGCGAACTGAAACGCAGCGTCAACCGCGTTTTCGTCAACGGCATTCCGACGCTGGAGAAAAAACTCGAATCGGGCGATCAGATTATTATCGGCGAAAGCAAACTGAACTTTGAAACGATGCAGGCTGCGCCGTCGAAAATGTCCGCGACTCAGCAAAAAATTCCCGTTGCGAATGTGCCGAACGGCGCAACGGAAGTCGTGCCGACCGGCGTAAACTATGACGACAAGCCGCTCGGACATACGCAGATGCAGATTTCCGCCAATGAAATCATCGGCAACCGCTCAAATCTCTCCATCGAATCGGAAATCGCCACGCCGGAAGAAATTAAGGAACTGCGCCGCAAAGCCAAAGCTCTGGATTTGCTTTACGAGATGAGCAAAACGCTCGGCACGGTATTTGACTTGAAAGAAATCTTCGTCAAGGCGACGGATTTGATTTTTCGCGGAACGCCCGCCGAAAGAGTCGTTGCGCTGTTAGCCGACGAAACGGTTGACGGGAAAATCTTGGACTACAGTTTGTATCCGATTGCGACGCGGGCGCGGGACTCGAAACTTGAAGAGGCAAGCGAAAAATTGACGATTTCACGAACGATAACCTTGAAAGTGATGCGCGAAAAAGTCGCTTTGCTGTCGCAGGACGCGCGCACGGACGAACAGTTTCGCGGCGCGGCTTCCATCGTCGCGCAGGGCGTTCGCTCGACCATCTGCGCTCCTCTAATCACCGAATCGAATGTTCACGGTGTCGTTTACGCCGACCGTCTCGATCCGTTTTCGTCATTTAGTTCCGATGATTTGGAATTGATTTCGGCGGTCGCGGCGCAGACGGCGATGGTCGTCGAAACCGTCAAAGCGCACAATCGTCTGGCGCGGGAAGAAGTGGCGCGGGCGAACTACTCGCGGTTTATGCCCGAATACGTCGTCAAGCAGCTTTTAAACAATCCGAATTCGTTCAAATTGGGCGGCGTGAACCAAACGGTAACGATTCTTTTTGCCGATATTCGCGGTTTTACGGCGTTCGCCGAGCGCGAGAAACCGGAAAAAGTCGTCGGGCTTCTGAATCGCTATTTCAGCCGGATGTCCGAGATAATTTTCGCGCACGGCGGAACGCTCGACAAATATATCGGCGACGGCTTGATGGCGATTTTCGGTGCGCCGAACGCTTTGCCCGAAGATGCGAAAAACGCTTTGAAAGCGGCGGTAGCGATGCAGATGCAGGTTATTTCATTGAATAAAGAGCTTGAAGCTGACGGATTTCAGCGAATCAGCATCGGCATCGGGCTGCACACCGGCGAAGCAGTCATCGGCTACATCGGCTCCGACCGGCGCAGCGAATACACGGCAATCGGCGACACGGTGAACCTGGCTTCGAGACTCGAATCGAACGCTTCCGGCGGACAGATTTTAGTCAGCGAGGCGACGGCGCGGGCGGGCGGCGGGGTTTTCTCATTCGTCCCGCAGGAACCTTTGAGCGTAAAAAATCGCTCGCAGGCGGTTTCGCTGTTTGAAGTAAAATGGAATTGAGTTAAACTTTGTTAGCTGCGAAATCCCGGAGATTTATTCCCGAAATACCCGGAAATGAAGTAAGTAAGGAAACCTCGAAAATGAAAATTTCGTCACTAAAAAAATTCGTAACCGATTCGATGGCGATTGATATGGGAACCGCCAACACGATCATCGCCGTTAAGGGGCGCGATGTTGTTTTGGATGAACCTTCGGTCGTCGCCGTCAACGAACTGACGGGTGAAACCGTCGCCTACGGGCAGGAAGCGTTCGATATGCGCGGGCGCGAGGGACGCGATATTACCGTTATTGCGCCGCTGACAGGCGGTGTCGTCGCCGATTTCGAGCGGACGAAAAATATGCTGGCGCACTTCGTCAAAAAATCGAAGTCGGGCGGTTCGCAGATGGCTCTGCAAGCCGTGATGAGTATGCTCGGCGAAGTAACGCACGTCGAACAACGCGCCCTGATGAACGCGGCGGAAGACGCGCATATCGGCAAAGTTTATATGATGGAGGAAGGTTTGGCGGCGGCGTTCGGAGCGGGTGTTACGGCGCAGGACAAACGCGCATCAGCCGTTATAGACATCGGCGCGGGAACGACTAATATCGCCGTTATCGCCAAAGGAAGCGTCGTCCATTCGCGTTCGGAACGCATCGGCAGCGACGAGATAAACGTGGCATTGGCGAATCATCTGCGAAAGCATCGAGGGCTTCAGGTCGGCGACGAAACGACGGAAAATATCAAAACCCAATTTGCGACCGCTTATCTGCCCGAACAAATTGATAAAACATACATCGTGCGCGGGCGCGATGTCCAAACGGGAAGCCCGGGCGCAGTGGAGATTACGAACGGCGAAATTTATCCGGTCGTCGAAGCAATTGTGCGCCGCGTCGCGCAGACGATCAGCGACACTCTGACCGAATTGCGCCCGGAAGTGGCGGCGGATATTTATGATCGCGGCATTATTTTAACCGGCGGCGGCGCATTGCTCAGCGGTCTCGACCAATACTTACGTAACTTCGTCAATTTATCGGTAATCGTCTCGGATGAGCCGCGCTACGCGACCGTGCGCGGACTTCTCCAAATGTTCGACGAACCGGAACTGCTCGAAAAAGTTTCGCGCACCGAACTTCACGTTCTGCAAAACGCCGAAGTTTCCTACGAAGCGTAAAGCGGTTTAAATGAGAGATAAGAAATGAGAGGTGAGGCTTGAGATTAGATTCTCATTTCTCATTTCTCATTTCTCATTTAAAATGACGACTATGAAGTTCTTCCAATTCTTCAAACGCAAACTTCTGATCGCGCACGTCGCGGGAATTCCGGTGCGGATTGATTACCGCTGGTTCGTCGTTTTGTTCGTGATGTCTCCGGTTACGGCGAGCCGCATCCAATCCCTGACCGCCGATGTCCTGTTAAGTCTGGCGTTCGGTTTGGCGGCGACTTTGATTTTCTTCGCTTCGATATTTCTGCACGAACTCGCTCACGCTTACGCGGCGCGTTGGGAGAACGTCGAGGTTTCGGAAATCGTTCTGCATCCGTTCGGCGGACTGGCGCGGCTGCGGCGCGAACCGGAAACGCCTCGCACCGAATTTCGTATCGCCGTCGCCGGACCCGCCGCCAGTTTTCTCGTCGCGTTGTTCTTTCTCGGCACACTGGCGATTTCCAATGCGTTCGGCACGGATATTTTTTCTTATCTGGCGTTGACCCTTTGCCTTTTGAATTTTTTGCTGGCGGTTTTCAATATGTTTCCCGGTTATCCGCTTGATGGCGGCAGAGTTCTTCGGGCGTATCTTTGGAAACGCGGCGCGGATTTGAACGAAGCAACGATTTTGACGGGCAGAGCCGGGCAGATGATCGCCGCCGCGCTGATCATTTTCGGCTTAGTTATTTCATTCGCCCGCGCCGATTTCTTCATCGGCTTCTGGACGATTCTGGTCGGGCTTTTTCTGTATGATTCGGCGAAAGGGATTATCAAAGAAGTGAGCAGCGCGGAGCGTCAAACGGTCGAAAGCGCGATGCGTCTGCCGGTTTCCGTGCTGCCGGAGACGGACGTGATGCACTTTGTTGACCGTGTTTTACCGCTGCACCGCCGCACGATTTTCCCCGTCGCCGAAAATCGTCAATTATACGGAATGCTGATTTTAGACGATGTGAGAAAACTGCCGCGTGAAGATTGGCGGGCGACGAAAATCAGACAGATTATGCGCCCGATCACGACCGAATACTTTATCGAAACCGACGCTTCGATGGCGGAAGCCAACGCCTTGATGAACGATAACGGCATCAACGCCCTCGGCGTGATTGACGCGCAGGGAAATCTCGTCGGCTTCCTGCACGGAAAGAAAATCAAGCGATGAAATTCTATTGATTCAAACCTTCAATAATGTAATAAACCTCAGTCGTAACAAATTCATTTTCAAGGTCTTTTTTTGCTTGCACCAAAGCACCCGCTAAATCTTCACGTTTGAGAACTGCATCATATATTTTCGCCGTGCCTTCTGACATCCAACCGGCTTCCTGAAACTTTGGAAGGTTTTCCAAGATATATTTTGCCCGCTCGGATTTATTCAGAGTTGTCAAATGGTCAATTAGTCCGATTGTGTATCCTTTCGCCCATTCATCATATCCGGGCATTGCCGCTTCAAGTTCGGACGATATATGTTCTCCGACTCCTTTCAAAGTTAAATCGCCTCCTGTCGCCCGACAGCCGCTACGCCGGGCAAGGCGGACGAAGCCAAACTAAATTCAATGCTTTTCCCCACCTCTATTTTTGGCAAAGTTTGACCTGACGGAGCAAAATCTCGCCATACTCCTTCGCTGAAAGCGGGAATAAACTTCGCCATATGTCCGGTATGGACATCATTGGCTATTGGAATCATTTCATCCTTAATGTCACTTGCCAATGTTTGAACAATGAAGCCTGACAAGTAGGCTGGGCTGGTCGGAAGATTTTTGATTAGGTATTTGTAAGTAAATCTACCTTCCGTTTTTTTAATTCTTGCCTCAACTAAAGCATCCAACGCATCGGCTCTTTGATATTTGATAATTTTTTGTTTTCCGTCATAACCAATCCATCGTAATTCATATTTTCCCGCTCTTTCATCAATCAAAACCATCCTCGGTTTAGGGTCGTATTCTCCTTTCTCCGCTTCACGTTTTGAATAGGTCGTCGGCGATTTGATTACGACAGAACTTTTTTGAAACAGTTTGCGCTCGGCTTTAGTTTGCCTTTCCTGAGCCGAAGAAGAGCAAGCGATTTGCAAAAATAAAATCCCAATCAGTAAATAACGCATATTTTGTTCTCCACACATTTGTAAAAAGTAAAAAGCAAGGCAGCTTCGGCAGTTGTTCTGCCTTGCTTTTAGTTAAACACTCGTTTTGAGAGTAATTGCTAGATTTTTGAGTCAGTGTCTAATCAGCAATACTGAGAGCGATCCGCTCAAACTCAGCCGTTGCCTGAATCTCATAAAGCAATCTTCTTCTTTTTCTCGGCTCTGTATTAATTGGCGGAAGATTTTGCAGATAATTTTGCCAAGACAGGCTTTCCGTCACGGTCGGTTCTCTCAAGAAATGAGACCAGAAAACATCTCCGATAAACTCTGCATCAGTTCTACGTCGGGCGACATACTCGCTTTTGCTAAAAAGTGATTGCTGTAAAAATTTAGCTTTTTCCAACAGCTGCGATGTTCCCTGTGCTTTAGCTTCAACTATTTGCGTATGCCAACTTTCCCATTCGGCTTGAGTTGATTCACGGTCTAAACTTCCCCACCACGCATCTTCAACCAAAGAATGCGGCGTTCTTGCGGCGGCAGATTGCGGAGAACCAAATTCAAAACGCAGATGCCAATGTGGTGCGTCCGTTCCTGTTTCATTATTGGTTCGGGTCGATCCCCGCTCTGCAAATATTCGATTGAGTTCCACCCAACGCGCTTGAGGAATATTGCTTGAACGAGTATCACAGTTAATTCCCTTACGATGTTCATCGTGTGCGCCGACAGAAGACCATTTTTTCTTTAAGTCAAACTTTCCTCCGTATGGCAGACTCATATCATTGTAAGACACTTTTTGAGCGTCAGGAATCGTGTTGCTTCCGTAAAATTGAGCTTTGTAGTCGTCTGCAATCAGAGGCAAAGAATCAACAGCGGCTTGCGTTCCCCAATGATTAAAAGGGTGTTCGGGAGTATTTTCATTGCCAATTAAATTGTAATTCGCTCCGCCAAATAGATTTACAAGAGTAAGAATTCCGACTATAATATCTACGCCCGCCGCTCTATTTGGTATGGAGGCATCAACACCGACATTGCCTGCAATATGCGATGGAGTAAGAACAGTTGCTACACAGCCATTTGAATTGGTTGTTCCCCGTGTCTTGCTTAACTTCCCTAACGGTCTTGGTCCTGTGTGGAAAGAGTCAAAATGACCGCCTGAATCAGTTAGACTTGAGCGGATAACCGTTTTGAAGTTAACAGTTTGATTTGCAACCGGATTTCTGCTGCCGCTGTTAGTTACACAAGCCGTTAGTGTCGATTTCCCAATTGTTTCGCCGGGTATTCCTTCCGGCGTAATCGTGTAAACAGAAGAGCCAATGGCTAAAGTTAAATCTTTGCAAGATTCACTTGAACCCGGCGGACAAGGAGTTGGCGAGGGAGTCGGCGTGATTACCGGAGTCGGTGATGTTGTTGGTGTTGGTGTTGGTGACGGCGTGATTTTCTTACAATCTTGAAAGTAACCAATGTAGCTGCTTTGCCCACCCGAACGGCGAACGGCAAAATAATTAGTGTAACTACAATATGTTTTCCCAATTACGAAATTAGATGTCGAGAGGTACATTACAGCCGCAACAGAACTGCCGTTACCGGTAGAAGTCCTATAATCTAAATTTGTTTCAGGCAGATCCGTCCGATAAATTGAGCCTTCGATACGAGGATTAAAATTGAGTCCGGCTGTATAATCAGCCTGAGCGTAAGAATAACCCTTCACACGACTTAATGAGTAATTAATCGTAACCGTTGCATTTCCGTAAATACAACCTGCCGGATTGGGACATTGAGCTTTTGCCTCTGATGTCATCAAACCAAAACTCCGAACTAAGGTGATCGCAAATATAAAAATGATTTTTTTCATTTTCTTCCTCCTAGATTGTTATTATTTAGATTTGATGAAAGTGGCAGAATCTGAATGCCGGATGCAAAATCTCCCTGAACGAAGTTATCAAATTCGCTAAACTTAGTGCTTCCCAGTAATCCGCTTAGTTTGTCGCGGTGAAGTAGGGCAATGTTATCTCTTTGTTCTTGAAGATCAATCAGTTTCTTCGGCGGCTCAAGATATCCTGCAGGAGAATCCTTCCTAATCTGACTGATTAGAGTTTCTGCTTGATCGTCAATCGGCTCTACTTTAAATATAAACTCGGTCGCTACTTGTGAAAGAATTTCATTTTCTTGGTCGGTCAGTTGAGATTTGTCTTTAAAGTAACTGAGAAATGCCGTAGGCTCCTCGCCGCTTTGTTCTTTTAATTCCCCTGTTCTTTGAAAGAAATTACCAAACGGAAAACTCAGTCGTAGAGAACCTGAGATGAAATTTGAGGTGCTGTTTGCGCCTGAACTTTGGGCGCAAAGTTAAACAGTCCACTCGTTGATGACAGGCTTCCGAAAGCCAAAGCGGTTACGGCAATAGTTAACACTAAAACTATCGCAATGATGTTTTTATTTTTCATTCTCCTAACTCCTTAAATAGGTGATTGTGGAGAAACGAAAGACGGTTTACCGGGTAAATTTTTTGTGAAAAAAATCGCTCACGGTCTTTAATCTCTAGTTTAGGTTGAGCCTCTGCCGTATTTGCGCTATGGTGCTTTTTGTTAATTGCGCGCATCAATGCCCGAAATATGGCAGAAGCGTGAAAACGAAAAAGACCGGCTTGTTATCTGAAACATAACAAGCCGGTCTTTTTCATCTGGAAATAATCGTTGGCACGAAAGTTATTCCTGACTGAAATCTCGATTTTTTGCGCCGAAAGACACTTCACTATATCATTTGTAGGATTAAGTGAGAGAGTAATTCTTTGTGAAAAAAGCGAGTGCATATTTATTGTCAAACTTCTTGAACGACAAAAATTTTGCTTTAACTTTCGAGTGGCTAAACAGTAACAGCTAAATTCTTCACTGCCAACAAGTTTTAAACCAAATAAATAACTTTATTAAGTTCACAAACCGAATACCTGTTTTATCTTGTCGTCCCAACCGGACTCAGATTGCAAATTAGCGGAACACTTCCAGTAAATCAACCTGGAAAAGTTGGAAAACATCGTCTCCAAAATCAAATTTTACGGACACTCGATAAAATCACATTTTCATCGGAGCGGCGAAGAAAAAATCAATTGAAGTTTGCTATGATATGCTTGAAACCGACTTTTTTGAATGGAAATGCAGACGGCTTTCAACGATTATCTACCGACTTTGAGAAATGCGCTCGACATCGCGCTGGTGTTTGTTCTCGTTTATGTCGTGTTGCGGCTTTTGCGCGGGACACGCGCCGTGCCGACGGTCGTCGGGATGGTTCTGTTCGGGCTTTTATACTGGTTTGCGGTCGCGCAGGATTTGGCGACGCTCGAATTCGTATTGCGGTCAGCCGTGCCGTATGCCGGTTTGGTGATTATCGTGTTGTTTCAATCGGAGATTCGGCAGGCGTTGATTTATTTCGGCAATCGTCTGCGCTTTCCCATCTTGAGACGACAGCGCGGACAACTCGGCGACTCGATTTACGATGAAATCGTGCTGGCGGCGACGACGCTTTCGACCGAAAAGATCGGTGCGCTGATCGTCGTCGAACGCCGCGTCGGGTTGCGAAACTTAATAGACACGGGCGTTACGCTCGATGCCAAAATCAGTTACGATTTGCTCGTAACGATTTTTAATCCGGCAACGCCTTTGCACGACGGCGCGGTCGTCATTCAGAACGAACGCATTGCGGCGGCTTCGGTGTTCCTACCGCTAACGAAAAATCCGGGCATCTCGCGTGAACTCGGAACGCGCCACCGCGCCGCCATCGGCGTAACCGAAGGCTCGGACGCGGTTTCGGTCGTCGTTTCCGAAGAAACCGGCTTGATAACTTTCGTTGAAGCCGGACGGGTCAAACGCAATCTCGACGCGACTGCCCTGCGCGGGCTTCTGTTCGGCGCGATGAACATCCCCGTCGCCGCCGTCAAGCGCGAAAATACCAAAACGATGAAGGAGAGCGAAACGGAAATCACAGTCGGATAGTTGCAGATTCCAGATCAATTATTAAACGCTGAATTTGAAATTTGAAACTTGAAACAGCTATGTCTTTCCCGCCGGAAAAACTTTTCAAAAACGAGAAGCATCAGATAACGCTGCAGCGAATCTTAAAGCGTGTTTTTCTCGATGATTGGCTGATAAAATGCGTGGCGATGGTGATTACCGCCGCGCTCTGGCTCGGCGTAACCGGACTGCGTTCGCCGACCACGGAACGGCTGCGAAACATTACGCTCCGACCGCGTGTTTCCGATCAGATCGAAGTAACGAACATCTCCGCGCAGGAAGTTGATTTGCTGGTGACGGGCGACCGGCGCAAAATCGAACAGATAAAAGTGGACGGCTTGATCGTTTCCCTGGATTTGACCGATGTGCAGTCCGGCGACCGCTCGGTGCAGCTTACGCCGGAGAACGTCGCCGTCGAACTGCCGGCGGGCGTTCGGCTCGAAGAATTGCAGCCGAACAAAATCGCCGTCAAACTCGAAAAAATCGAAGAAAAGGAAATCGCCGTCAAAGTGGAAACCGAAGGTTCCGTCGCGGGTGAATTTGAAATTTACGGAACGACGATTTCGCCGCCGATGGTTCTGGTGCGCGGTCCCGAAAGCATCATCAAATCTCTTGATTTTGTGGCGACCGAAAGAATCGAACTCAAAAATCAGCAATCGGATTTCACCGTTTTGAGAGTTCCGCTGAACATCGTCAATTCGGAAGTAAAACCGCTTGACACGACGGTTGCTGATGTCGCTTTTCAGGTTGGCGAAAAGCGCATCGAACGGTTGTTCGTCATTCCGATTCAAGCCGAAAACAAACGGGCGACCGTCGTTTTATACGGCGCACGTTCCGTTGTCGAATCGTTAAAACCCGAAGATTTGCGCGTCGAAAACGTCAAGAACGAAGCGGGCGAAAATACTCTGAAACTCAATTTGCCGCCGGAAAAACAGGACAAAATTGAGATCAGGAAACTCAAGTGAAATGAGAAATGAGACTTTCGGGCAGCCTCGCCTCTCATTTCTCACTTAACGCGAATCCTTAGTTTCAACTCAAGACTCAGGTTGACTGAGCCGCCAGCCATTGGCGCACGTCTTCGCGCATTTCATCGCTGATAACGTGCTTGGCGGCATACTGCTTCGTTTGCAGACGCGGGACGACGGTTTTCAATCTGCTTTCGTAAGTCTGAAACTTCTCCAGCGGATAAAACTCGTCGTCGTCGCCGTAAAGATAAAAAACTCCGGCGTTCAAAGTTTTATAATCGCCGTTGGTTTCCAAGTCCGAAGGAATGCCGCCGCTGATGCCGATTACGCCGCGAATCGCTGCGGGATGCGTGAGTGCGAAGCGAAAGTTTAAGGCGCAGGCTTGCGAAAATCCGAAAAGATAAACCTTTGAAGCATCAACTACGTTGTCGCCCGCCAGTTTTTCGATGATCCGCAAAACGAAATCCTGATGAATCAACACCGATTCCGCCGCCTTAAAATCGGTCAGCCAGCCGAAACCGACTTTGTAGCCGTCGCCGGTCGGTCGAAAATGCTGGTGCGGAGCCTGGATGGACGCGATGACGAAATTTGCGGGCGCGATTAGTTTCGCCTCGCGCATCATATACCGTTTGTGCGCCCCGTAACCGTGAACCGCGACGAGCAGAGGCGCGGGTCTCGCGTGATTTTCGGGTATCTCCAAATCGTAATAAAGTTTAATTTCGGCGGTTAAATTCAAATCGGTTTCCAGCATAATTTTTCGTGCGCCGCATCAATCCCGTTCAAAGAATTCCTTTGACGACAACCGATTGCGAGAGGACAGTTTATCATTTACCATTGACGGGAGACACCGAACACCGAAATTTTATGCAGGAATTCATCCGAAAGTTTGACGATTTAGCCGCCGTCGAAACTGGCAACCGCCTCGCCCTTTGGCTGGAACGAACGGCTTTTCTGTTTATGATTCTGATGTTCGTGTTCGCGCCGCATTCGATTGCCGGAACGCAGATCGCGTGGCTGACGGGAATGTTCGCGTGGTTCGTGCGGCAGTTTTTAAAGCCGCGCCCGCGTCTCGTCCGCACGCCGCTCGACGTTCCGCTGTGGATATTTTTTGCGTGGTCGGTTGTTACTTCGATTTTTTCGTATGATCCGTTAGTTTCGCTCGACAAACTCCGCAACGTCGCGCTGTTTCTGATCTTCTACTACATCATCAACGTCGTCAAAACCAAACGCGCCGTCGTTTTTATGGCTTTCACGCTGATTCTCTCCTCGATGGTGAGCGTCGTCTGGACTCCGATTGAAAGAATTTTCGGGCGCGGTGTCGAAATTCAGAACGTCAGCCCGGAAAGCCTCTTCACCAAAACCGCTTTGAGGGACGGCGATACGATCATCAAAGCCGACAATAAAAAAGTCGGCACGCCGGAAGAGATTTTGGCGGCAATCGAAGCGAATGAGACGACCGATCTGTATTTTTATCGCCCCGATTATTATTTGACGGTCAAAGTTTCCCGCGCCGACCTGCGCGGCGGCGCAAACGCCCTCGAACGGCTCGGCATCGGCGGCTGGAAACACAGCCGCAACTGGCGTTCGGCGGGATTCTACGGACATTACACGACCTTCGCCGAAGTTTTGCAACTTATCGTGTCGCTCGCTTTCGGACTTTTCATCGCCAATTTGGGCGGCGATAAAAACACGGGAAGAAAATATCTCGGCGGATTCGCCTTTTCGCCGGTGCTTTTATTCTGCGTCGCGGCGATGGCTTTGGCGTTGCTTCTGACCGTTACCCGCGCCTCGCAAATCGGTTTTTTAGTGTCGGCTGGTTCAATCATTTTCGTCAGCGGAAATCGTCGGCTGCTGTTGATTTCGGCGTTGATATTATTGCCAATCGCGCTCGGCGGCGTTTATTTTCAACAGCAGAGCCGCAACGTCGGCTACGTGGATGTCAACGACGATTCGACGAAAGACCGGCTCACGTTCTACCGCAAAGGTTTTGATCTGTGGACGCAGAACGCCCGCAATTTTTCAATCGGCGTGGGAATGGACTCGACCAAACGATACATCAAAGAATGGAATTTGTATGACAATCAAGGGCAGCCGATGGGACATTTCCATTCCACGCCTTTGCAGTTGCTGGTCGAAAGAGGCTTGCCCGCGCTGCTTTTGTGGCTGTGGGTTTTGTGGGTTTACGGACGGACGCTGCGGCGCGGATTCGGGATTCGGGATTCGGGATTTAACGCGGAAGATTCGAGCGGCAACTCTCAACCTAAAGATTGGCGCGAGCAGGGAATTATGCTCGGCGCGTTCGGCGGCGCAGTCGGATTTTTCACGGGCGGCATCGTTCACTTTAATCTCGGCGACGCGGAAGTGGCGATGGTGTTTTTTATGTTGATGGGTTTGAGCGTTGTTTTGGCGGCGCGAGTTGTTCCTTCTTCGCTGTCAACCGTTCATCGTTCGGATGAAGATTCCGCCGAAGAATAGCGAACAGTTGATAGTGAACAGCGAACAGGCTTAATTCTCTTTTCGACGCGCTTTACAGTGAATCATTCACAGTGAAAAACCAAAGCCGATTATCTTATTTCACCTTCTGAAATCAGATGCTTCGATTCGTCAATTAAATCGTTGTTGCGTTCATAGGAAATCGTCTGTCCGTCGTTTTCAGACAGCTTCGGCGGATAAAAATGTTTTTGATAAACCGGATACGCTTCGGTTCGCAAGTGCGCGAGAAATGAATGTCCGCGCCGAACTTGGCGTTCGTGGCGCAACGCCGAAATGTCAATCGGCGCGACGACGATGCGCTCACCTGGTCCCGCACTCGCTTCGGCGAGTAATCTGCCTTCAAAGTCCACGATCTGACTGCCGCCCGACCACGAATACGGCGGATAATGTTTCAAACTCGCGGCTTGGTTGGCGGCAACGACGAAAGCCGTGTTTTCGACGGCGCGGGCGCGGTTGATAAGCGTCCACCAATCCATCGGCGCGGTGGCGTTCCACGGATCCATATAAGCCGAAACTCTGATTAAAACTTCCGCGCCGTTCGCCGCTAGCTGCCGCAAAACTTCGGGAAAAATCCAGTCGTAACAAATCGCCGTGCCGAGCTTTCCAATCGGCGTGTCGGCAACCGGAAAAAGTTCTTCCTCGTAACCTTCGATGTCGTGCGGCGACGAATGAACTTCAAACGGAATCCACGGATTTACTTTGCGATATTTGTATAAAATGCCTTCGGGTGCGATCAAACAAGTCGTGTTAAAAACGTGATTCGGATATTTCGCGTCAATTTCGAGCATTGAGCCGCTTTGAATATAGATGTCGTGTTCTTCAGCTTTCGCCTGAAGCCGTGCAGTGTGTTCGTTCGGAATTTCAACGGCGAGTTTTTCGATCAATTCCCTCGCCGTCTCGAAAACGGGCGCGGCGTGGGCGAATTCCGGGAAAACCACCAATTTAACCGGCAAAAACGGCGCGCTGCCCGCGACGGCGGAATCAATCATCGAAAGAATGCGGTCGGTGTTGCGGCGCATTTCACTGCGCTTTGTCGGATTCGGCAAATCGGTCTGACAGGCGGCGGCGGAATATCGAATGTGTTCCATAATTTATTAGTTTTAACACAAAAGGTCGCTTCTCCTAAACAAAACGACCGAAAGCTATAATTTCAGATTTCTCAACCATATCAAATCTAAATTAATTCCCTCAAAAAACTTGACTTAACTTGTTTTCTCTAATAGCTTCGTAGGCGTATCTGCCAATACAAAATTACACAATCTTAAATTACAATCTGATTGTCTGTTATTATCTCAGTTTTCCGCTGTTTTTACAGCAAGGATGTTTTTTATGAGATTACGACACTCTCTGACTCTATTAGCGGTTGTTTTAGCTTTTGTCTTGGTCAACTTTTTTCAACTGACCGAAGCCGAAAACAATCAACCGGCTGAAACACAATCGGCAACCGAACAACCTAGCCCGATTACCGATTTAGTAACTTCAACCAAAACGAAAATACCGACCGTAGCGCAAAAAGCGATTCCTGATGAAATTGCCTTTGAAGTATTTTTGCGAACCATCGGCGAAAATAACGCTCGGCAACTCTTACTCCAAGCCGGGTTTGACGAAGATCAGGATTTTGACAAACTCGAACAAATTATGAGCAAGGCAAAACTGCTCAACGATTCTTTGGAAAATCTCGATAAACAAGCAAAGGAAATAAAAATCGGTAAGGACGGCGGCAGAAACTTCCTAGCCGACGCGAATGTGAAAAGCCGTTTGGCTGGTTTGCAGTCCGACAAAACAAATACTCTTCAGCGAGTTATTTCGCATAATTTGCAGGAAGCCGCTCGTTTTGATAATGGTTGGAAAAAATTGCAGAACTATGTGCAGACAACGGTCAAAAGCCAAATACAAATAGTTGATGTCAAATCTTTATCACGCTCAAAAACACGAGAAAAAGAAGTGAAAGATGTGGCATTCATCAAAGCTTTTGCCGAAAAACCGACCGCACAAACTCAAGTCGGAAATGCTTATCTTTACAGCGCAGCTTGGAATGATGGTGAAAATGTCTTTGGTTCAGGAACA
Source organism: Pyrinomonadaceae bacterium (assembly GCA_043772175.1). Classification (GTDB taxonomy): domain Bacteria; phylum Acidobacteriota; class Blastocatellia; order Pyrinomonadales; family Pyrinomonadaceae. The sequence continues at coordinate 23,220 of JAYVGL010000101.1, forward strand.
ATTACAGAACAGAATTCAAGTGGAACGAGTTACTTGGTTACAGTAACAATCACGTCGCCAACTGGACGCACAAACACGACGAGCGGCGATTGGAATTACGCAACACTAAGTAACAATACCGGACTTTCAAAGAGTTTGGAGGACGGGACATACAACATTCAAGCGATGTTTGATGCCGATGCCGGAGGCTATTACGATGAATGGGGTAATTATTACAGTTATGGAAATTACAATATTGGTAGTTCGACAGCGACGATATTTTTACTGCCGAGAATTGGAGTTCGAGCAATGAGAATATCACCAACCATCGGGATGAATAATACAGTAAATAGTTTTACAGCCAAGATTCAAGCAGATATCTCTTTTGATAGAGGGTTTCCAAATGGAGATGTTAGAATCAACCTGAATCGTCTTTCTAACCCTAGTGGGGTCACCTACCAATTAGGAGCAACAGTTTTGAGTGGGACTATGGTTCCCAACACAGAGAATCGAGGAGTTTTGGTTGCGCCTGACCAAGGTGATGCTAAAACAGTGGAGTGGACAGTTAATTTCGAGAGTAGTAGTCCAAACGGTGCTGTAACAGAATCAGTCAGAATTGATCCAAGTCAATTTCCGATGAACACTATTGCAGTAAATCCTGAAGAAGGGACAGTAAATTTTACCTATCAGCGACCGACACCGACACCCTCCCCGACTCCAACTCAAACTGCTGGCGGCGGTTGCGGCTCTTGTGCTTATGCCGGATTAGGCTGCACGGGTTGTGCCAATTATAGCTCATATCCGGCGGGCGGCTGTCCGTTTCCGTTCTTCAATCATTTTGGTTGCTGCTGTCAGGGTTCGCCGATTGTCATTGACATTGCCGGAAACGGTTTTGCGATGACCAACGGCGCAAACGGCGTTTTATTTGATCTCGGCGGCGACGGCATCAAAGAGCAAACCTCGTGGACGACGGCGAACTCTGATGAAGCGTGGCTGGCACTCGACCGCAACGACAATCACACGATTGATAACGGCAAAGAGTTGTTCGGCAATTACTGCGACCAACCCGCGCCGCCCGCCGGAACTCTGCGAAACGGCTTCAGCGGTCTCGCCGAATTCGACAAAGCCGCGAACGGCGGTAACGGCGACGGAAAAATCACTCGCGCCGACACGGTTTTCAGACGGCTGCGTTTGTGGCAGGACAAAAACCACAACGGAATCTCCGAACCGGAAGAGCTTTCGAGATTGCCCGCGCTCGATGTCGTCGCCGTCTTTCTCGATTACACGGAATCGAGACGCACGGACGAATTCGGCAATCGCTTCAAATATCGGGCGAAAGTTCGTGACCGTTCCGGTGCGCGTGTCGGACGCTGGGCGTGGGATGTTTTCACCGTTCCGGCGCAGTAAAACGGGCTGTCTGATAACTCAACAAATGCGGAAAAGGCAAGAGCTAGCTCTTGCCTTTTCTGCGAAGAAAATTGTTCGGAATACTTTAAAATAATCTCGGCAAACCGTTCTTCACCGAGCGCGTCGTGTATTCGTCGTAGATTTTGCGCTTTTCTGCGGTCATCGGAAATCGCTCGTCCGCGCCGTATGGATACTTCGTCATTCCTTTGAACGGCAGCGGGAAAACCGCGTCGGGCGAGCCGGAATTGATGTCCATTTCCTTGCTGTAACCGTCAGCGTAAAGCAGAAAAGTGTATTTCCGATTGGCAGGCAATTCAGGCAAAGCGTCGAAACTCAAAACGAGTTCGTCGCCGGTTTTGGAAATCACGAACGTATCGTCAATTGCGCCGAGCAAAGTTCTGACATCACCGGTGCGCGTAAAACTTCCGGCGAAATACTTCCAGCGTCCGTCGTTCAAAACTTTGTCGTAATCCGGCACGATCATATTATTAACGACGGTTTCATCGGAAAATCCGCGCGTCCGCAGATTGGCTTGCGACGGCGGCAATTCGATTGTTTTCACGTTTGCCTGCTCGGATGTGTCAACCGCGATTTTGTCCCAAAAAGTTTTGAAATTGGTCACGATGCGGACTTCACGCGAATCGGAGAGAAATTTGCCCGTCAAATCCAAAACCAGAGTTTGCGGGCGACCGACGGAGATGCCGATGCCGTCAATCACGGTTTCCCATTCGCCTTCTTTGTTTCTGACCTTCAACTTCGGCAGGAACTGCGATTTTCCGCTTTGCGAAGCAGCGATGTTATCCGACGAAAAAGCGTAATCCGTCCAGCCCGTTAGGAGCAGAAGCGTTCTGCCGTCGAATCCTTTTTTGTCGTCCAAATTCAACGTCAATTCGTGCGTATCGGCGTAACCGCGAATCGGCAGCGATTGGAAATCGTCGTAGAAAACGCGGTCGAGCGTTTCAATTTTCGGCAAAACGCTTTTCCCGTTCGAGTCAACGGCGGAAAGCGGCGCGTGAGCTTCGCGGGTCGTATATAAAATCTTTTGTCCGGCGGTCGGAATTCCCAAACCTTCATTCGGGTAAACTTCTGCGCTTGCGTCGTGTTCGACGGCGACGAGTTTTAAGTGATCTAAAAACACGACTTCTTCGAGTTCATTGGTAACGCGAATTTCGTATTTGCCGTTTTTCGGCTTGAGCTGGTCGGACGTGATGCGGACGAATTCGTCGGAATCGGGATAATGATAAACGCCTTTTTCCTGCCAGTTGCCCATCTCGCCGCCGCCTAAGAAATCGGTGATGAACTCAAATTTTTCGCCGTTCCAAGTGTAGAGATACGGACAGGACGACGGCTTGCGGTCGAGTTCTTCGATTTTGAACGGCGGCGTATTTTTCGCCGTTCGGCTTGATGCTTTTTCGGGAAATTCGACTTCCGCCTGCACCGTTCCCGAAGCCCAAATCACGCGCACGGCATCGGGTTTTTCGCGCCGCCCCAAACCGAAATGCATTTCGGACGGCGCGGGCATCGGACTCGCCGAATAACTCTCCAGTTTTTGCGACAAACTGCCCGAACGCAGATCAACTTTCGCGCCGATGCCCGTTTTGTTGCTGGCGCGTCCCTGAAGCCGCACGGTTTCCGAGTTATTCGCGCTGCCGCCGTCGTTTCGCAAAAATTCGAGCGCACCGTTTTTGGCGAAAATCAGCAAATCAAGATCGCCGTCCGCGTCCAGATCGGCGGAAAGAATTTGTCTGGAAGCCGCTAAATTAAGGTTTGTTTTGAACGATTCGACGGCTTCAGCCCAGCCGTCGCCCGTGTTTCGGAACAAAACCAAACCTTTTGTCGTGTTGACGAGCAAATCGAGCAAACCGTCGTCGTCGTAATCTAAAAATTGCGCGGAAGCGGCTTTCTCTGTTTTTGACGGCGCATCTTGCAGCGTAAATTTCCCGCGCCCGTCAGACACGGCGAGAATGCCTTTGCCGTCGGCTTGACCGAAAAAGAAATCGGTAAAACTATCTTTGTTGAAATCACCCGCCGCCGCGCAACTCCAGTTGCCGGTTTGCGTTAAGCCGACTTCCGCTGCCACGTCGCGGAAAGTCGTGTCGCGCAGATTGCGAAAAAGCTGCGGCTGGCTGCCTTTATTTAAGACAAGCAAATCAATGTCGCGGCGATTGTCGAAATCGGTCGGCACGACGGCGACTCCGTTGCTCGGCGCACTGATTTTCGCCGCCTCGGAAATGTCCGTAAAAGTTCCGTCGCCGTTGTTGCGCCAAAGGCGATTCGCCGCCGGACGAGTTTTCGCGCCGGTCGCGTAACCGCCGAGAAAAACATCTAAATCGCCGTCGTGGTCAACGTCAACGAACGCGCCGGAACCCGCACCGGCGAATGATTGCGGCAATTTCGCCGCGCCGGAGATATTCGCAAAAACGCCTTTGCCCGAATTATGAAAAAGCGCGTTTTGTCCGGCTCCGAAAACGAATAAATCCGCGAGTCCGTCGTTGTCGTAATCGCCCGCCACGATGCCGCCCGCGCCGAAGTTAAAAGATTTCGCTAAATCGCCTGCCGTCCGCGTCGCATCAACAAATACTCCGTCGTCGTTACGAAAAAGCTGGAGCGGCGCGGCTGTGCCGTTCAATTGCACCAAATCCAGATCGCCGTCGTTGTCGTAATCAAACAATGCTGCCGCTTCGGTCGCGTTTCCCGCCGCGTTTTTTGGGCTGCGAGCGGCTGTTTTGACGGCGGGCAAACCGATGTTCGCCGTTTGAAAAATAACTTGCGGCGCGGTTTTGTTAACCAGTTCGCTTTCCGCGCCGGTCGAAACAATCGCTTCGGCGTAGCGTCCCTGTTCGAGATAATTCTGCCCGATATTGGTCGCCGCGCCCGACTGCCGCAAAACCTGAAAGCGCGTCATCAATTGCTGTCCTTCCTCGCGGGCGTTGTTTCGCAAAAGCGCGGTCGCCAGCGCATACATCGCCGTCGAATTATACGGTTCGGCGGCGAGCGCGATGCGAAAAACGGCTTCGGCTTCGGAATATTTGCGCTGTGAAACGTAAATTTGACCGAGATTGACGTTCGCCCCGACATCGTTTCGGTCAATTTCCAAAACTTTTTTGAATGCCGCCAGCGCGTCTTCGGCGCGATTTTGGCTTTTGGCGATCAATCCGAGAATGTAGTGCGGCTGCGGTCGGTTCGGTTCGGTAGCGGCGACGGCTTCGGCTTCGCGCCGCGCCGTTTCCAAATCCTGCAAATTAAACAGCGCGACGGCGAGATTAACCCGCGCCAACGTCATTTTCGGATCAAGCGTGAGCGCACAGCGAAACGCTTCCGCGCCCGTTTGATGGTTGTATTGTTCGAGTTGCGCGACACCGAGATTATTAGCGCGATAAGCGTTTTCACGCTCGGCGGCGGTCGGTTCGGCGGTCGGTTCGGCATTCGGTTCGGTGTTCGCCCGCGCCGCGACGTTCGCCAAAGGCGGCGCGACGAAAACCAAAATGCCCGCCGACACCAACAAAATAAAAGCAAAAACGACAAAGCGCACACTCATTCTCATAAAATTATTGTAACAGTTTCGTTAAGATGCGGTTTATTAAAATCAGGCTGTTCGACACTTTATATTAAACGCATTCGTCAGACATTCAAACTCGAAAAATTTCGGGCGCGGAGGATTTGCAAAAAACAGGAAAATCAAGAAATACTAAACATCAAATACATGCGAAAGATTCAGTATCGGACTTTTCAAAATTGCCTTCTTTTGAGTAACAGCACGATTGAAATCGTGGTTTCGACCGATTTCGGTCCGCGTATTCTCGCTTATAATTTTATCGGCGAAGCGAATGTTCTCGGCATTCACGCCGCCGCGAAAGCCGAAACCGCGCTCGGCGAGTTCAAGCCTTACGGCGGACATCGTTTGTGGATTGCGCCGGAAAATATGCCGAATTCCTACGCGCCGGACAATGCGCCGGTCGAATACTTTTTCGACGAGCAGGCGAATTCGATCCGGCTTGTGCCGCCGCCTGAGCCGATCACAAAAACGCAAAAAGAAATCACGGTTACTTTGGACGCGCAGGGCAGCGGTGTCAAAGTTCAGCACAAAATCACCAATCTCGGCGCAGGCGAAATCGAACTGGCGGCGTGGGCGTTGACGATTATGCGCGGCGAGGGCGGCGAAGTTTTTATCCCGAACGAACCGTTTGCCGCTTACGGCGCGGAAACTTTGCTGCCGGTGAGAAATTTAACCGTTTGGTCTTACACCGATCTGACCGATTCGCGCTGGCGTTTCGATAAAGATTATATTCGTCTGCGCGTTGACGAAAATCAGCCGCAGCCGCAGAAGATAGGCGTTCTGAACAAACAAGAGCGCGTCGAATACCGGCTCGCCGACGCGGTGTTCACCAAGCGATTCGAGCATTCGGAGAAGTCCGTTTATCCCGATATGAACTCGAACGTCGAAATTTACACCGCCGGAGATTTCATCGAAATCGAAACGCTCGCGCCGCTCACGCGGCTGTCTCCGATGTCGGCGACCGAACACACGGAATTCTGGCATTTAGATAAAGTAAATGAAGCGAACGCATAAATGCAGAGTTTTATAAATTTGAAATCTGGAATTTGAAATCGGATTTCCATCCGGCTTATCCGTGTCAATCGGCGGCTGAAAATTACTTATGGAAATGAACAAAAAAGAAACCGAACCGAACGTCGGCGCGTTGAAAAAACGGCGCGTCGTGATGGCGGACGGCAGGCGTTATTTGATTTATTATACTTTTGAAAAAGATCAACCGGCGAAAAAAAGTCCGGCGCGTGAGGTGAAGAACGATGAGTGAACTGCGCTGGAATCCACTGCTCGGTGAATGGCTGGCGACGGCGACGGCGCGGCAGAACCGGACGTTTTTGCCGCCTGCCGATTTCTGCCCGCTGTGTCCGACTGCGCCCGGCGGTTTTCCGACCGAGATTCCCGAAAGCGATTACGACATCGTGGTTTTTGAAAATCAGTTTCCGTCGCTGTCGCCGAATCCGCCCGAACCGGCGATTGCGGGCAGCGAACTTTACCGGACGGAAAAAAGTTCCGGCGAATGCGAAGTAATCGTTTACACGCCGCACCACAATTCGACTTTGGCAAAGGAGCCGGTCGAGCGAATCTACAAACTCGTGCAGATTTGGACTGACCGCTATCGAGAATTGTCCGCGCTCGAATTCGTCGAATACGTTTTCATATTTGAAAACAAAGGCGAGGCAATCGGCGTAACGCTGCATCATCCGCACGGGCAGATCTACGCCTACCCGTTCGTCCCGCCGAAAATCAAAACGCAGCTCGAACAATCGAAAAAATATCAGGCGGAGAACCATCGAAATCTGTTTGACGCAATCATCGAGGAAGAAAGAAAAGACGGGCGGCGCATCGTGGCGGAAAACGATTCGTTCATCGCCTATATACCGTTCTTTGCGCGTTATCCGTATGAGACGCACATTACGGCGAAGCGCAACGTAGCGAATTTGACGCAAATGACGACCGCCGAACAAATTGATTTAGCCGCGATTTTGAAACAGATTCTGGCGGCGTTCGATAAACTTTTCGATGTTTCGTTTCCGTATATTATGGCTTTGATGCAGTCGCCGACGAATGGCGAAAATTATGATTATTACCGATTTCACATCGAATTTTATCCGCCGCTGCGAACAGCGACAAAGTTGAAATACCTTGCGGGCAGTGAAGCGGCGGCGGGAATGTTTATCAACGACACGCTCGCCGAAGAGAAAGCCTCCGAACTGCGCCGTTTGGTCGAAGCGGTCGTTTGGATTTGAGCGATGATTGATTATCGAAAGCTAAAAGAGACGTTCACGGAACTCTACGGCGGCGAAGCACCGCGCCTGTTTCGCGCTCCCGGCAGAGTCAATCTGATCGGCGAACACACCGACTACAACGGCGGATTCGTTCTGCCGATGGCGATTGAAAAGGAGACGGCAATCGCCATCGCCGTGCGCGGAGACCGGAAAATTAAAGTTCACACAATCAATCTGGGAGAGTCGGCGGAGTTCGATCTGGACGCGGAAGCGAAACGTGAAAAAGGCTTCTGGCTCAACTACATCGAAGGCGCGGCGCGGCTGCTCGAACGAGGCGGCGTTCGCTTGAAAGGCGCGAATCTGCTGATTCGGTCGGATGTGCCGACGGGCGCGGGACTGTCGTCTTCGGCGGCCTTGGAGACGGCGGCGGGTTTGGCGTTAAGCGAGATTTCAAATCACACGATAGATAAAATCACGCTGGCTAAAATCGGACAGCAGACCGAACACGAATACGTCGGGGCGAACGTCGGCATTATGGATCAGTTTGTTTCGGCGCACGCGCAAGCCGGACACGCGCTGCTGCTCGACTGCCGTTTTCTGACGTTTGAAAATGTGCCTCTCGACACCAAGCAAGTCGCCGTCGCCGTCTGCGACACCAGCGTCAAACACGAACTGGCGAACTCCGAATACAACACGCGGCGCGAAGAATGCGAACGCGCCGTGGAAATTCTCAAGCGGTTTATGCCGGAGATCAAACAACTGAGAGATGTCGGCGAAAACGATTTGAAGAGATTCGGCGACCGTCTGCCGAAAACGATATTCCGCCGGGCGCGGCACGTCGTAACCGAAAATGCGCGGACGCTCGAATTTGCCGCCGCGCTTAAGAAAAATGAGTTGCGAGAATGCGGCAATTTGATGCGGCAATCGCACGAAAGTTTGAAAAACGATTATGAAGTGAGCTGCCGGGAATTGGATTTGATGGTCGAAATCGCCGGAAACATCGAAGGTGTTCTCGGCGCGCGAATGACCGGCGGCGGTTTCGGCGGCGCGACCGTCAATTTAGTGAAAAGGGAAAATCTCGGCGCGTTTGAGGAGAAAGTCCGAAGCGAATACCAACGGCTGACCGAAATCGAACCGACGATTCTGATTTCGGAGGCGGGCGCGGGCGCGTGTGAAATCAAACACGCATCTTAAATTACAAACTACGAGAGCTGAAGCGCAGATTTCCGCTGACAGTCGCACCGTTTTAAGAAATTCTATAGAACCTGTTTGCAGTTAAGCAATTCTCCGCAGAATTAGCCGAATCGCGCAAATCCGAATCTTGGCTTCGCTCGTTTCGAGCAATCCTTC
>JAYVGL010000102.1:0-5865 GCA_043772175.1 Pyrinomonadaceae bacterium
GTGGCTTACGAGAAAATTTACGAAGACGAATTCGGCGCAAGGCGCAATGCGCGACAATCGGGCGCGTTTTTCGGTGCGCCGACCCGTTCGGCGGTGCAGCCGTATTTTAGCTTTAACGTCAATAAACGAATTAACAAACAGCTTGCCGTTTTCGGTTTCGCCGGTTTCAATTTCAATGCTTTCGATTTTGATTTCGGCGCGGGCAGTCGTTTTCCGCGAGCGAGTCCGGCGTTTCAGAATTTTTTGAACAGTCCCGAATACGCCGAATATATTCGACGTTTGCTGATTAACCCGAACGACCCGAATAATTTTCTCAATGTGCCGGGACTCGATCCGGGCAAAGGGCGACAGTTCGAGGCGAGCGTCGGCGGCGATTATAAACCGATCAACCCTTTGCGAATCGCGCTCGAATATACGAAAAGCCGCCTGACGCGCAGCGACAACAAACGCACCGCTTTCGACACGAACATCGTTACACTGCGCTCGACTTATCAATTCACGCGCTTCACGTTTTTGCGAACGCGCCTTGATTACGATTCGCTTTCGTCGAACGTCAGCGGGCAGATTCTCGCCGGTTTCAACCCGAATCCAGGGACGGCGTTCTACGTCGGCTACAACGACAACTTCAATTACAACGGCTTTTCGCCGTTCACCGGACAATTAGAACCGCGCTTCGAGCGCAACAGCCGGACGTTTTTCATTCGCGCTTCTTATCTATTTAGAAAGAGTTTTTGAGATAATGGTGAATGGTAAATTTCAGAAATTGATTTACCATTCACCATTCACCTTTCACCATTAAATTTCTATTCGAACACTTTATTCACTGGCGTAATGCTTACGTCCGCCGCTTTGACGGGAATCGGATAAGTGAAAATTATTTTGTCTTCGTCGGTGATCTCCGAAGGCTTCGGCGAAGCGTAGGAAATCGTTGCGGGCGCGTTGGCTACAATTTGATTTCGCAAACCTTCCGCGTCTTTCGTCACCATCACGACGCGCATTTTGTTCGACGCGAGATACGTTTTGATCGCGTTATTGACATCCGCCAAAGTCAATTTCGCTAAATCGGCTTTCATCGTTTCGTTATAACTGCCGATGCCGTAAAACTTCGAGTCGAGCGCGTAGCCGAGTTCCGCGTCTTTGGTCTGCGTTAGAATATTGACGTATTTCGACAAAAAGTTGCGCGTCTCTTCAAATGTCTTTTGATTCAAGCCGTTTTTCACCAGCTTGTCGTATTCGTAAAGCGCGGCGCGCAGGGCGAAATTGGCGTTTTTCGGTTCGACGGGACGAATCCACATCTGAAAAATCTGCATTTTGCGGGCGATATTCGGATCAGGCTCGAATTGGAACATTCCGCGCGGAAAATACTCGATGTAAGCGTAATCGCCGTAATTCAAGCCACGCAATTCACGAAGCCGACCGTAAAGATAACTGTTCGACGAGCGATGCTGCCCGAAATAGGCGGCGACGAGCGCGAGCGCGGCGTAATCTTTACCGAACGAACGATTGACATCAATCGGAAAACCCATCGAAATCGCCGTCGCCAGGGTTTCGCGCTGCACGATGTCAATCTTCATTCCGTCCGTCAATTGCGGCGCGGCGAGCTTTCGCATTTTCCGCCCGCCTTTCGGTAATTTCGCAAAATCCGCCGTCATCCGATCGGAAAACTTCACGTCGAATCCGCCAGAAACGCCGAGAACCGATGCGCCCTGCGTGTAATTTTTGGCGTAAAAATCTTTGACATCCTGCAAAGTCAGTTTTTCAATCGCAGAAACTTTCCCGACCGAATGATTTTCGTAAGCCGTGCCTTGGTAAATGATGTTGTAAAGCCGTTCCTTGCCGAGTTCTTCGTCATTGCCTTCGCGCAGATTCGTTTTCAAAAAGTTTAATGCTTCGTCCTTCAAACGCTTGAAATCGTCTTCCCGAAATCCGGGTTCGAGCAGCATTTGTTTGATAATTCCGTAATACTTCGGCAGATTGTCAACGTGCGTCTGTCCGACAAAAGTTGTCATTTCCTTATCGGTTTGCGACGAGAAACTCGCGGCAATCGGATAAAATTCCTTGACGATCTGCTCGTAAGTCTGCGTTTTACTGCCGCCGCCGGAAAGCATCGCGGCGGTCAGGCTCGCTACGCCTTCCTTGCCTGCCGGATCGTCAACCGCGCCGGTCAAAAACTGTATGCGAAACGAGATGATCGGCGATTTGCTCATCTGAAAAACCGTGTTTGAATCTTTGGAAATCATATTTTTGGGCGCGACTGTTCTTTTGGAAGTTTGCGCGAAAATCGGAAACACAAAAGATAAAGCGTAAATCGTAACCAGCAAAATTTTAAGTTTCATAATAATTTTTACTCAGGAATAATCTCAAAATAATCACAGTGTCGCGGGCGGAGTAATCCAAAGTCACGACGGTCTATCGTTAAGATGCGTTCGATTTTCAACCGTTCGGCAATCGCCATAATCACGCAGTCAACAAAATCAATTTTACTGTCGGCATATTTTTCGAGAATTTCCGACGCTCGTTCCAAATCTTCCCGCGTAGTAGAAATTAACAATAAATTTCCGGCAGCAACGTAGCGAAGGAAGGTTGTCAAAATGTCGTAACCAAGACTGCGAATGACTAAGTAAGCCAATTCCGGTAACACAACTTCCGGTAAGAACATAGCCATTTCACGCTCGTAAGCAAGTGAACAGGTTTCGTGTTTGACATCTTCTTTATCCAAAACGGCAAACATAAATCCGGTGTCAATCAGTGATTCTTTCTTTGAGAGTCCAGCCACCCCGTTTGTCAATCTCCTCTATTAGAATTTCTTCGGCACGGACTGAAATATTACCCTCACCATTGCTAGAGCCAATCCCGATAATTGACAATCGGCGAATTTCCTTTTCAGCGTCAATAAATCTATCGTTTTGCGCTTTGCCTCCGTTCTGTTGTTTATCGGTTAAATCTTCAATAAACTCCAAAACTTTCTTTTGCTCGACGGTCGGTAAAGCGTGAACTTTTTCCGTGATGATCGTTTCGAGATTCATTTTTCTCCTTTATTTCTTGCTCGCCAACGTGATAACCGTTTGATTTTTATCGGTGAAATACTTCGCCGCCACCGCGCGAATATCTTCGGGCGTGATCGAATCGTAAAGCGCGAATAATTTATCAATCGTGTCCGGGGAGCGGCGCAAGGCGACGAAGGACGCGAGCGTTCCGGCAATCGCGTCGTTGCTGTTCATTCCTAAAGCGAAACCGTAGCGAAACAATGAGCGCGTTTCGTCCAACTGTTTTTGCGAAATCGTTTCGGTCGTGTAGCGTTGGTAAGTTTTGACGATTTCGCCTTTCACATACTCCAAATCTTTCGCGTCTTTGATTTGCGCGACGACGTTGAAAAGTTCCGGGTCAATGTGATTTTCCGCTTCCGCACCGACGAAAGTCGCTTTTTGTTCAGTCCGCACCAGTTTTTGAAAAATCTCGGAATTGCCGCCGAACGCGATGATGCCCAAAAGGTCGAGCGCGGCTTTGTCTTTTTCGGTTTCGGAAAAAGCCGGAGCGCGATAAGCGACCTGCACAATCGGCAGAGTTTGCGAAGCCCAATCAATATGCTTGTTTCGCGCTTCGGTTTGCGCCGGTTCGCTTGGAATCGTTTGTTTGTAGTCGCCGCGTTTCCAATCGCCGTAATACTTTTTAATCATATCCAGAACTTCCGCTTGTTTGATGTCGCCGACGACGATCATCGTCGTATTTTCGGGGCGGTAAAAGCGTTTGAAAAACTGAAAAGCGTAATCGTATTGGTTCGGATAATCGCGGATGTCGGCGATGTAGCCCATCGTCGTATGGCTGTAAGTGTGTTTGCGGAAAGCAGTTTCGCGCATCACTTCGTTCATTTTGAAAAACGGCGAAGCACTGTTTTTATTATACTCGCCCAAAACCGCTCCGGCTTCGGTTTTAAATTGTTCTTCGGAGAATTTCAATTTCTGAAAACGGTCGGCTTCGAGTTTTAACACTTCCTCCAAATCTTCTTTGGCAAAGGTTTCGTGGTAAACCGTCCGGTCATCCGAAGTGTAGGCGTTGGACGACGCGCCCGCTTTCTGCATAATTTCGTCGAAGCGTCCGGCAGGATAATTCTCACTGCCGCGAAACATCAGATGCTCGAAAAAATGCGCGTAACCGCTTTTCTTGTTTTCGATTTCGTTCCGCGAACCAGCCCCAACGACCGTGTAAAGCGCGACCAGATTCGGATAATCGGTCGGCACGGTCACGACGCGCAAACCGTTCGGCAAATCGTCAACCTTATATTGATACGGAAAAACCTTGCGCGTCTGCGCCGTCGTCTCTAAAACCGAAAAAGTCATAATTAAAGTCAGAAATAACAGAAAAGATTTCATTGAGTACTCCTCGAATTTGTAAATGCAACCCTGATTTTTAATAAAATATACGATATTTTGCTGCATTCAGGATAACAAAAAAAACCTTTGCTTTCAAAAAGTTGCAAAACCGCACGGAAAATCTGGAAAATAACTATTGTAATTGTTTAAGTTTTATTGTATAAATCATAGCGGACAAACCATTTTTGCTTTTTGATGAGGAGATCATAATGAAGTTGACTAAAAGTTTCTTATTTCTGTTTCTGAGTTTCTCCCTTTTTTCCGTTTCTTTTTTATCGGCAACGCCGCAGAGCGTTTTCGCCCAGGACACCAAAATTGCATTACAGCGCGGATTTCGCACCGGCTATTCGGACGGTTATATGTCCGGTTATCGGGATTCGATTGAAAACAGCGCGAAAAATCACGGCAAACACGGCGAATATGCCAAAGCCGACCGCGCCTATTTAAAAGACTACGGGACTTTGGAAGATTACCGCGACGGTTATCAGCAAGGTTTTGAAAGCGGTTATAATACCGGATTTGAAAAACGCTCGTTCGATGCGGCTCTGCCGAATAATCTAAACAAACGCGGTGTCGCCGCCATCGTTAAAACGCCGGTCGAAACACCAGTTGTCGAAGAAAAAACAGTCGAGCCGACGGTCGCCGAGACGACCGCGCCGATTGCTGTCGAACAACCCGTAACCGCGCCGGCGGCGACCGCAGAAGTCTCGGAAAACACGCCGACCGCGCCGGTCGAGATGCCGAAAACCGCCGAACAATCGCCGGTTACGATGACGCGCACCCAATATAATCCGGCGTTGGCGAACAGCGAAACGGCGATTACGATTCCGACCGATACCGAATTGATCGTCGAAATGCTAACCGACATCAACACCGAAAAAAGTGCGGCGGGCGATAAATTTCAAGCGCGAATCATTTCGCCGAACGAATTGAACGGCGCGATTATCGAAGGCAAAGTTTCAAAAATCCAAAAACCCGGCAGAATCAAACGCCGCTCGGAAATGCTTCTGTCGTTCGACCGCATCGTTTTGTCGGAACAGCGTTGGAGCAATTTCAACGCCATCGTCACCGAAGTTTTGCCGCGCAAAGGCGACAACATCAAGCGCGTAGATACGGAAGGCACGGTCGAAGGGAAAAGTTCGATTAAAAGCGATTCGGTGAAAGTCGGAGCGGCGACGGGAACGGGTTTAGTCGTTGGCGCGATTGCCGGCGGTCCGGTCGGAGCGGCAGTCGGAGCCGGAGTCGGCGCGGCTTTCGGAGTCGGCGCGGTCGTGGTCGAGCGCGGCAAACACATCCGCATCAACAAAGACCAGCAAATTCGCATTAAGACGGTTTACGAAACGCAGATCAGGTAATTTCGGATTCAAGATTCAAGATTCAAGATTCAAGATTTAGGATTTAGAGCGTGTTTGGAAATTCAATTTACTGATTTAACGTGCTTGAGCATCACGCTCACCATCGCCAAATAAATCCACGCCTCCGATGTTTGACAATC
>JAYVGL010000103.1:0-13363 GCA_043772175.1 Pyrinomonadaceae bacterium
ATTGGGAAATGGCGCGTTCGCTGATTCACAAAGCGGGCGAACTCGGACTTTTAGGCGCGAATATCCCGGAAGAATACGGCGGTTTAGACCTTAATCAAACGACGTGCGTGGTGGTCGCCGAAAATATGGGACGCGGTTCCGGTTTCGGCGTGACGTTCGGCTCGCAGACTTCCATCGGATTGCTGCCGCTGCTTTATTTCGGGTCGGAAGAGTTAAAGCAAAAATATATTCCGCAAATTATTTCCGGCGAGAAAATTACGGCTTACTGCTTGTCGGAATCCGGTTCGGGTTCGGACGCGCTCGGCGCGAAGTGCAACGCGAGATTGAGCGAAGACGGCAAAAGCTACGTTTTGAACGGCGAAAAAATGTGGATTTCCAACGGCAGTTTTTCCGATTTCTTTATCGTGTTCGCCAAAGTGGACGGCGAAAAGAAAAAGTTTTCGGCGTTTATGGTCGAAAAAAGCGAAACCTGTCGCCCCGGCGCGGAAGAGCATAAAATGGGCATCAAATCTTCCTCGACCACGCCGCTTATTTTGTCGGACTGCCACGTTCCGATTGAAAATATGATCGGCGAAGTCGGCGATGGAACGAAAATCGCGTTCAACATCTTGAACGTCGGACGCTTCAAATTGGGCGCGTCGGCGACCGGCGGCGCAAAGCTCGCCATTCATCAATCAATCCGCTACGCCAACGAACGCCACCAATTCAATGTGCCGATTTCCAGTTTCGGCGCGATGAAACACAAGCTCGCGGAGATGGCGATTCGCACCTGGGTTGCCGAATCAATGTCATATCGCACCGTCGGAATGATTGACGCTTTGATCGGCGAAGACGGCGGCGATAAAGTGAAGAAATTGCGTTCGATTGAAGAATATGCCGTCGAATCTTCGATCAACAAAGTTTGGTGTTCGGAAGCACTCGATTACGTCGTTGACGAAATGGTGCAGATTTTCGGCGGCGCAGGTTATTCGGCGGATTATCCGGCGGAAAAAGCGTATCGAGACGCGCGCATCAATCGCATTTTTGAAGGCACGAACGAAATCAATCGCCTCTTGATTCCCGGACAGCTTTTAAAACGGGCGATGAAAGGCGAACTCGGATTGCTGCAAGCCGGAAAAGCGTTGCAGGAAGAAATCCTGAATCCGCAGATGTCATTCGACGAAGACGAAAGCACTCTGGCGGCGGAAATCAAATTGGCACAAAATGCCAAGAAAATCGCTTTGATGGTGATCGGCTACGCGGCGCAGAAATATATGACCGAACTGCAAAGTCAGCAGGAAATCCTGATGAACGCGGCGGATATTATAATGGGCGCATACGCGATGGAAACGGCGATTCTGCGGGCGCAAAAACTTGCCGAAAAAGGCAACGCCGAAAATCAAATCGCAATGGCGCAGGTTTTCTGCAACGACACGATTCAAAAAATCGAAATGGCGGCACGCAACACGATTGCGGCGATGGCGGAAGGCGACGAAGGCAAAACTTTATTAGTCGCGCTCAAGCGTTTTACAAAAAACAATTCGCCCGTCAACACCATCGCGGCGCGGCAGAAAATCGCCGACACTTTGATTGCGGCGAACAAATACGTTTTTTAACTTTTTGATTTTAAGTTTGTGAACTGTAAAAAGTCCAAAGTCGAAAGGCTTCGGACTTTTTCTCTTGGTGTGGAAGACGACAGAGACAAGGATAATTTTTCGGAATAGCTGATACTACGATGGCTAATGATTGATAGATGCGTTTTCTCTGTCATCTTTTCTCTGTTATCTTTCATCTATTCCGGTAGAAAATCTTTTGACGACATATTCACATATTAAATAAAAATTATGTTCAAAAAAATAAGTTGCAGGTTTGTAACGACGTGGCTAATCGCGTTGTTTGTTTTCGGTTCGGCTGCCGCGCCCGCAGCGTCGGCGTTTGGGAAAGATACCAAAAGAGACGCGCAAAAGTTTATTGACGACTATACGAAAACTTGGGCGAAATTGCGTTATGAGTCGAGCCTTGCCGAATGGCAATCAAATATTATGATTGTCGAAGGCAACAATACGAACGCTAAAGCGACGGTTGCGGCGGCGGAAAAACTCGTCGCGTTTACGGGCAGCAAAACGAATATTGACTCGGCGACCAAGTTTTTGCAAAAGAAAAGTAAGCTCGCGCCGCTGCAAATTAAACAACTCGAGGCGATTCTTTACGCGGCGGCGGGTAGCCCTGAAACCGCAAAAGGTTTGGTCAAAGAACGCATCGCCGCCGAAACCGCGCAGACGGAAAAACTCTTCGGATTCGACTTTAAGATTGAAGGCAAATCGGTAACGACCAACGCGATTGACGAAATACTGCGCGAATCGAACGATTTAGCAACGCGGCGCAAAGCCTGGGAAGCGTCCAAGGAAGTCGGCAAAAATTTGAAAGACGGCTTGGCGAATCTGCAAAGGTTACGAAACGCGACGGTCAAACCGCTCGGCTACAAATCCTATTACAGCTATCAGGTTTCCGAATACGGAATGACGGCGGAAGAAATGAACCGTTTGATGAACCAGTTCAACCGCGAACTGCGCCCGCTTTACCGCGAACTGCACACCTGGGCGCGTTATGAACTGGCGAAAAAATACAGACAGCCCGTGCCGGATCAATTGCCCGCCGATTGGCTGCCGAATCGCTGGGGACAGGATTGGACGGCGATGGTCAACGTCGAAGGTTTGGACATCAACGCCGCGCTCAAAGATAAATCGCCCGAATGGATTGTCAAACAGGGCGAAGATTTTTACGTTTCTCTGGGCTTTTCAAAATTGCCGCAGACGTTCTGGGATAAATCGTCGCTTTATCCCGCGCCTGCCGACGCGAAATATAAAAAGAACAATCACGCTTCGGCGTGGCATCTGGATTTGGAAAACGACGTGCGTTCTTTGATGTCGGTCGAGCCGAACGCCGATTGGTATGAAACCGCCAATCACGAACTCGGACATATTTATTATTACACCGCTTACACGAATCCGAAGGTGCCGTTATTGTTGCGCGAAGGCGCAAATCGCGCGTATCACGAAGCGTTCGGCACGATGATGGGACTCGCGGCGACGCAGAAGCCGTTTCTGGTCGGTCGCGGTTTGATTGACAAAGACGCGAAGGTTGACGAAACGCAGAAACTTCTGCAAGAGGCGTTGAATTACGTTGTCTTCACGCCGTTTTCCGCCGGAACGATGCCGCAGTTCGAGTATGAACTTTACGAAAAAAATCTGCCGAAAGACCAATTTAATAAACGCTGGTGGGAAATCGCCAAACAATATCAGGGAATTGTGCCGCCGACCGTGCGCGGCGAAGAATTCTGCGATGCCGCGACGAAAACGCACATCAACGACGACGCGGCGCAGTATTACGATTACGCCATCGCCAATGTTTTGCTGTTCCAAATGCACGATTACATCGCCCGTCAAATTTTGAAGCAAGACCCGCACGCGACCGACTATTACGGCAACAAGGAAATCGGCGGCTTTTTGCGAAAGATTATGGCTCCGGGAAGCTCGCGCGATTGGCGCGTCGTTTTAAAGGAAGCGACCGGCGAAGATTTGAGTGCCAAAGCGATGCTGCGCTATTTTGAGCCGCTGATGGGTTATTTGAAAAAAGAAAACGCCGGACGTAAATACACTCTGCCGGAATTGCCGGCGAGTTAAGATTTTTCAGCCGCGAACAAACACGAAAATAAGATGAAAGCCATCAATCTTTTGTCTTATTTTCGTGTTCTTTTGTGTTTGTTCGTGACTAAATTCTTATGCAGAGTTTCTGCCCGCGTTGATGATTCCGAACGAGCAACGAATGATTAATTTTTCGTAAACGCCGCGCCGGTTTTCGTCCGGCATCTCGCGGATTGCAGTCAGCGCGTATTGCTGAATCGTCGTCAGCGGCAGAACGATTCGCTCGCGGGTACGGACGGATTGCTGTTCGATTGGATAATCCGCCATCAAATCAGTTTTGCCGGAAATTTCCGCCAGATATTTTTTGCAAAGTTCGTATTCATCGTGTATTCTCCGCCAAATTTCGCCGTAAATTTCGTGTTCGGCTAAAAATCGCGTCAAGGCAAAATCCGATTTCTGCATCGCCATTTCGCAATTATCCATCAAGGTTTTGAAGAATAAATTTGACTGATAAAGCGTTTTTATATCGTCCAAGCTCCCTTCCAAAGCCCGCAATGCCGCGCCAACTCCGTAAAATCCGGGGACGTTTTGCTTTAATTGACTCCACGCGCCGACAAACGGAATGGCGCGTAAATCTTCAAACGTCATTTTCCCCGCGCCGCGTTTTGCCGGACGCGAACCAATGTTGGTTTCGGCGTAGAATTTGAGCGGCGAAACGTCCGACAGATAATCTAAAAAACGCGGGTGATTTTTCAACTCGTCGTAAGCTGCAAAACTTTCTTCGGCGAGGTTTTGCATTAACATCTCTTCGGTTTCGGTAAAAGTCTCGCTTTTGGCGGCGAGAAGATGCGTGTAAACTCCGGCGTGGACGAGCTGCTCGATGTTGTAACGCGCCGACGCAATCGTTCCGAAATTCGATGAAACGGTTTGTCCCTGCACGGTTAATTCGATGGCTTGATGCGCGACATTTTCGCCCATCGAAGAATAAAATTTGTGCGTTTTGCCGCCGCCGCGAGCCGGCGGTCCGCCGCGTCCGTCGAAAAAAATCACGGTAATTCCGAATTCGCGGGCGAGTTTCGTCAAATCACTTTTCGCCTGATAAATGCTCCAATTTGCCATCAGATAACCGCCGTCTTTCGTGCCGTCGGAAAAACCGAGCATAATCGTCTGCACGTCATTGCGCTTCGATAAATGCTGCCGATATTTTGGAATTTTGTAGAGTTCGCGCATAATACACGGCGCGTTTCGCAAATCGGTAATCGTTTCAAAAAGCGGCACGATGTCAATCGTCAAATCGTCCGCCTGCCAGCCGCCGAGCGCAAATAAACCATAGACTTCGATGACATTTAAAGCCGATTCGCAATGGCTGATAATGTAGCGTTCGCAAGCCTGTCCGCCGTTGTCTTTTTGAATTTCTTTGACGGCGCGAAGGTTGCGAAGCGTGTCTTTCGTCAATTCGTCGGCGTAAATTTCCGGTTCGACGGCAATTTCGATATTCAATAATAGTTCGGTTTTTTCCGCGTCGGAAAGCGCGTCGTAGTTTTTGGCTGAAGAATTGCGATTGAAAATTTCACCCAAAACCCGCGCGTGGATGCCGCTGTCCTGCCGAATATCGAGCGCGGCGAAATGCAGTCCGAAAGTGCGCGTTTTTTCAATCAGATTATCAACCAGATGAACAAATAAACCGTTGTGATTTTCCGTGATGCCGGCGCGGATTTCATCCAGCCTTTCGACAATTTCACCGCTCGTCAAATCGTCAAATTCCGACTGGAAAGCGTTTTGATAAAGTCGGTTTTCGAGTTCGGCGAGCATCGCGTCAACGCCCGTAAAAGTCAGACGGCGTTTCAAGTCGCGCACGTCTTTGTAATAACATTTCAGGACAGAACGTTTAAGCGCGGCGGCGACTTTGCGCGTCGTTTCGGTCGTTACGAACGGATTGCCGTCGCGGTCGCCGCCTGACCAGAAACCCATTTTGACGAGTCTGCTCAAGTCTAATTTTTCTTGCGGAAATCGGTTTTTCAAATCCGACGCGATGCCGCCGATGGCGTGATAAAAAACATTTTCGAGATACCAAATCAAACTCGTCGCTTCGTCAAACGGCGACGGTTTCTGTTTTTTGAAAAACGGTGTCCGCCCCAATTGCTGCAAATATGTATTAATAAGAGTTATGTCATTGTCGCCGATTGCTTCGACCAAATCATTGATAATTCCCAAAACCGCGCCCGGATAGAACTGCGTCGGATGAGCCGTCAAAACCAGGCGCACCGAAAAATCGTTCAATTTACTGACGAATTCGGCAACTTTGTTTTCCTGCGTTACGCTCGTTTCAAGCTGTTTCAAAGTTCCCGCGCCCTGCGTATCGTGGAGTTCGGCAAACAAAGCGTCTTCGAGCGCGTCGAAAAGAACGACTTGCCGCTCGGCATACTGCACGAAACGAAACAGAAAATCGTCTTTATCGCGTTCAGGATGCGCTTCAAAAAAGCCTTCGATAATTTCCGTCGGGCTTTTTTGAAGCGCGTAGCCTTCTTCACATTCATTGCTGAAAAGCGACAGTAAAATTCCGGTTTTATCAACGCCGTAAAACGGCAGCGACAAAAATAAGCTGTTGTAAAGCTGAAATTTCAGTCCGACGGAATTTTGAAAACTTTGCAGCGCGCCCGAATGTGTTTCAATCATAAAAAAATTGTAATATAGAAACTACGGCGAAAGAAATTTTTACGAGGGACGAACAGACGATATTTACATCTTTTTTGAAGAATTAAACTATGAACAAAGCAGTAACATTGGGCGAATTGAAGGCGAGCGGTTATCAAACTCGTTCCGTCAAAGACGAAATGCGGGCGAATTTGATCGGGAAATTGCGAAACGGCGAACAGCTTTTCAAAGGCATCGTCGGTTATGAAGAATCGGTGATTCCGCAGTTGGTCAACGCGGTTTTATCAAAACACAATTTGATTTTGCTCGGCACGCGAGGACAAGCGAAAAGCCGTATTATCAGACAGTTAACTGAACTTTTAGACGAAGAAATTCCGATTATCGCGGGTTCGGAAATCAGCGACGATCCGTTTGCGCCGCTGTCGGCGTTCGGCAAACAAACCATCGCGGCGAACGGCGACGCGACGGAAATCGCGTGGGTCAAACGCGATTCGCGGTTCGTCGAAAAACTCGCCACGCCTGATGTCACGATTGCTGACATTATCGGCGATATTGATCCGATTAAAGCGGCGAAAGGCGGACACCTTTTATCTGACGAGTTAACGATTTTCTACGGGCTGCTGCCGCGAGCGAATCGCGGGATTTTTGCGATTAACGAACTTCCCGACTTAGCCGGGAAAATCCAAGTCGGACTTTTCAACATAATGCAGGAAGGCGATGTTCAGATCAAAGGTTTTCCGGTGCGTCTGCCGCTCGATGTGATGCTCGTATTTTCGGCGAACCCGGAAGATTACACGGCTCGCGGAAAAATTATCACGCCTTTGAAGGATCGAATCGGCGCGGAAATTGCGACGCATTATCCGAAAGACATCAGTTTAGGGACGGCGATTACGAAACAGGAAGCGTGGACGAAACGCAGTGGATTTGAAGATTTTCACGTTGAAGTTCCCGACTTTATTTCGGAAGTTATCGAACAAATCGCGTTTGAAGCCCGCGACGATCAGCGCATAGACAAGCGTTCGGGCGTGTCGCAGCGTTTTCCGATCACGGCTTTAGAATCTGCGGTTTCCAACGCCGAACGCCGCGCCATTATTACCGGCGAAGCGGAAATCGTGCCGCGTATCTCCGACGTTTACGCCGCTCTGCCTTCGATGACGGGGAAAATGGAACTCGAATACGAAGGCGAGCAGATCGGAGCGCAGAAGCTGACTAAAGATTTAATCAAAAAAGCGGCGGGTTCGATTTTTGAAGGTTTCTTTCTCGGCATTGATTTCGAGCCGACCGTGCGCTGGTTTGACGAAGGCAACAAACTTTTATTGAGCGACACGGCTTCGGCGACCGAAGGCGCGATGCTGCTCGATGCCGTGCCGGATTTAATTGATTCGACGCGGACGACTCTGGACATCGAAAAATCCGACCAAGCGCGACTCGTTTCGGCTTGCGAATTCGTTCTCGAAGGTCTTTACGCGCAAAACAAAATCTCGCGCAACGAAGAAGGCGGCTATGAAGCGATGACCAAAACCCGACGCGACCGACGCGGTTTGATTTACGATGATTTGACGGATTTGGAAGGTTACAACTAAAGATTGAGTTTTATGCGTTATTTTTTGTTACTTTTACTTTCGATTTTTTTGCTAACGGCGTGTCAAAAAGCTGATACTCCACAGAACGCTTCGGCGGAAGCGAAGCGTTATCCGTTCAAGGGCAGAGTCGTCTCCGTTGATAAAGCCAACAAAAAGGCGACTATCGCGCACGACGAGATTGCGGGTTATATGGACGCGATGACGATGGCTTTTCCGATAAAAGACGATTGGGTTTGGGAAGATTTGTCAAAGGACGCGGAGATCAAAGCCGATTTGGTGGTTGATAAAGATAATTTCTGGCTGGAGCAAATCGGCATCTCCGCCCTGCCGAATCCGAATCAAACGCCGCTTCCGGCGCGTGAAGATGTCGCGCAAATCGGCAATCAGGTTCCCGATTTCACTTTGACTAATCAAGACGGCAAGCGAATAAATTTGAAAGGCTTTCGCGGCAAAGCGTTGGCGGTCACTTTTACTTACTCGCGCTGTCCTCTGCCGGAATACTGTATTTTGATGTCGAAAAACTTTTCCGACCTGGCGAATCAGTTAAACGACAACGCCGATTTGAAAGACAAAATCCGGCTGTTGAGCGTTTCGTTCGATCCGGCGACCGACACGCCCGCTAAGTTAAAAGAATACGGACGCGGCTATCTGGGCAAAGATTCAAAAACGGATTTCACCATCTGGCAGTTGGCAACCGGAACGGACAAGGAAGTCAAAAGCGTCGCCGACTTTTTCGGGCTGCGTTACGAAGTTGACCAAAACGACAAAACGCAGTTTAATCATTCGCTGCGAACCATCGTCATCGCGCCTGACGGTAAAGTGCGAAAGGTTTTCGCGGGCAATGAATGGACGACCGGCGAATTGCTGAAAGAATTGCAGTTAACGCTCTGAGCCGGCGGCGATTCGTCAAACCTCACAAAAAATTTATAAAACAATGCCGGACAAAATAATTCTTAACGAAGCGAAGCGAATCAAGGAACTAGAAAGCTATCAAATTCTCGACACCGAAGCCGAACGAGCCTACGACGACATTATCGAGATGGCTTCGGAGATTTGCGGAACGCCGATAGCGATGGTTAGTTTGATTGACAGCGAACGGCAGTGGTTCAAATCGAAGATCGGCATCGAAGCGAACGAATTGCTCCGCGCTTCGGCTTTCTGTTCGCACGCCATTCTCCATCCGAGCGAAATTTTTACGGTCGAAGACGCGCCCGCCGACGACCGATTTGCGAACAATCCGTTTGTTACGGGCGAGCCTTACGTCAAATTCTATGCGGGCGCATCGCTCGTTACCGAAAGCGGCGAAGCGTTGGGAACGCTGTGCGTGATTGACCGCGAGCCGCGCCGTCTAAGCGAAAAACAGAAATTTTCACTGCGCGTTTTGGCGCGGCAAGTCGTCGCGCAGTTGGAGTTGCGCCGCACGATCCGGCAGATGCAGGAAACCGAAGCCCGGCAAAAACAAATCGAAAAAGTCCTGCGTGAAAGCGAAAATCGTTTTCAGGCGTTTATGAACAACACCCCGGCGGTCGCGTATATGAAGGACGCAGCCGGGCGTTTGGTTTACGTCAACGAAGTTTTCGAGCGGTTATTTAATCTCAAAGCCGACGAACTGATCGGCAAAACCGATTTTGAATATCTTCCTGCTGAAGTGGCGAACGTCGTGCGAGAAAATGACGCGCTGGTTTTGTCCGAATGGAAATCTTTGGAAGTGGTGGAAAATGTTCCGACACCCGATGGTGCGGTGAGCCACTGGATCAGCCTGAAATTTCCGTTCGCCGACCGCAACGGCGAAAAATATCTGGGCGGCGTTTCGATTGATATTACGGCGCGAACAACCTCCGAGGAAAAATTGAACGAAAGCGAACGACGCTATCGCCAATTATTTGAAATCAGTCCGGGCTACATCAATGTTCACGACTCGGACGGCGTTATCAAGGCGGTTAACGAAGCGGCGGCAGCCGCGCTCGGCTACCAGTCCGATGAAGTGGTCGGCAAAAGTTTGGCTGATTTTTTGATTCCCGCATCGCGTCCGTTTTTTGCGGATTATTTGCGGCGAATGAGTGAAAATCCTTCAGAAGACGGCGTGATGGCGATGCAGACCAAAACCGGCGAGCGGCGCGTTTGGCAATATCGCAACCGCGTTTTTGAAGAGAACGGCACATCGCCGCTGATTATCGGCTACGCGCAGGACATCACGGAACTGCAAAAGGCGCAGGAAGAATTACGCAGTTTGTCTTTGAAAGATGATCTGACGAGTCTTTATAATCGGCGCGGTTTTTTCACGCTCGCGGCACAAGCACTGCGTTACGCCCGCCGGATGCGGAAGGAATGTATTTTAATTTACGCCGATTTGGACGGACTGAAAAAAATCAACGATTCATTCGGACACGACAGCGGTTCGGCGATGATCGTTGATGCGTCGAATGTTTTCAAATCGTTTTTTCGTGATTCCGATATTGCGGCTCGGCTCGGCGGCGACGAATTCGTTTTTTTGTTGCAGGACGGTTCGGAAGCCGGAGCGGAAATCATCCGAACGCGGTTGCAAACGCATATCGAGGAATTTAATCGAACGAACACGCGGCGTTACACGCTTTCGATCAGCTTCGGCATCCTTCGCATCGAACCCGACAATCAAGCGACGCTCGAAAAACTGCTTTCGGAAGCCGACAAACTGATGTATTCCCAAAAACAGGCGAAAAAAAATCCTACGGTGAAAGCGATCCTAGCGACCGAAGACTAAAAATTTTCCGGCGAGTAAAATTTTCGCCGAAAACCTTCGACTTTTATAAAATTTAAGCGGCAATCGAACTTTATTAGGAAGTGTCGGCGGTTTAAGATTCAGATGAGTTGATTTGGTCGGCGGAAAGCATCGCAGCGAAGCCGATTGATTTCCATGTATCGGTCGGCTTTTTGCCAGACGCTTCTGTCAATTAAGTTTAACTCCGCCCTGACTTTTCCAGACCGCCGACACATTTCTTTATTTCTAACTTCGCATTTTCGCCCCGCTTTCTTTCATTCGTATTTTTATTTCCGTCTCGTCAACCTTCAATGCCGCGCCGTCGCGGTAAAGTTCCTCACCGGCGACCATCGTCAATCTGACATCACGCGCATTCGAGGCGAAAAGGATCGCCGAACAAACGTCGTGAACCGGCTGCTGCGCGATGTTTTCCAAAGAGACGACGATTAAATCGGCGCGTTTGCCTGCTTCCAAACTGCCGATTTCCCTTTCGAGACCGAGCGATTTCGCGCCGCCGAGCGTCGCCGTTTCGAGTATCTCTTTCGCCGTTAAAAATCTTTTTTTATTCTCGAAAGTGCGGGCGGCGAGCGTCGCAAAACGCGCTTCCTCCAAAATATCGCAGGCGTTGTTGCTCGCCACCGAATCGCTGCCGAAACCGACCGCCACATTTTCATCTAAAAACTTTTCGAGCGGCGCGATGCCGTGTCCGAATTTGGCGTTCGATTTCGGGCAGTGCGCGATTTTGGAACTGCTGGCGGCGATTAAACCAACATCTTTCTCGGAAACTTTAACGCAGTGCGCGAGCAGCGGCGCGGATTCCAAAACGCCGATGTCTTCGAGATATTGAATCGGCGAAGTTTGCGGCGCGTTCCATCCGAGATTTATTTTGTCGTAAAGTTCGGCGAAAAAGCCTTTTCCCGTCTCGAAAAAATCGCGCTCCTGATTCGATTCGGCGGCGTGAATCGAAGTTTTAATGTTTTCGCGGATCGAATAATCGGCGATCAGTTCAAAAAGTTTGCGGCTGACGGTGTAAGGCGCGTGCGGCGAAAGTCCGACTTTGACAAGACTCGTCTCCGTCGCTTTGAGTTCGGCGAATTTATCTTTTAGTCTGGCAAAATCTTCACTCGCCGTTTCGTCGTTCGGCGAAAAGTCGGTTTCCTGAAACAGAACGCCGCGTAAGCCGTTTGTTTTCAATGCTTCAAATCCGGCGACACCGAAACGTCCGATGTCGCCGAAACAGGTTACGCCCGCCCGAACGCCTTCGAGCGCACCGGCGAGCGCGGCGGTTTTAATGTCGGCTTCGGTTAGTTTTTCGCCGCGCACGTTCGTTAGTTTCATCAGCCACGAGTAAAAATCGTGTTCCGCGTCGTCGAGAAATCCGCGCATCAAGGTGATTTCCAGATGCGAATGACAATTGACCAAACCCGGCATTATTGCGGCTTCGTGAAATTTTTCGATGAGGATTTCGGGATGTTTCTCGATGATTTCCGCTTGCGTTCCGACGGCGATAATCGTTGATCCGTCAATGACGACCGCGCCGTTTTCAATCGGAGCGGCGGAAATCGGCAGAACGTAATCGGCGCACAAAGTTTTCATATTTCAATCGGATTTCTTAGCGGGCGGCGGTGAATAATAACGATTGAGAATCGAAGAAACGTAGGATTTAGTCGAAGCGATATTGATTTTTTCGATGAATTCTTTTTCAGGCAGCGTCGAAGCGTCCGCGCCTTTCGTCCATTCTTCGACGCGGCTGGCTCCGGCGTTGTAGGCGGCAAGCGTCATCGCTTTTTCCGCCGGAACGCCGCGATAGTTTTCGCGCATTTTTTCCAGATACCAGCAACCGACCTGGATGTTTCTTTCCGGTTCACGAAGAAATTCGACCGTGTTGCCCGTCGTCTGTTTTTCAAATTCTCGAAAACCGGTTTCCTTCGCCCATTCCCGCGCCACCGCCGGCGTTACCTGCATCAATCCGACTTCTTCCGCCGCACCGATTTTCCAGGCGCGAAAATAAGTTTCTTCATAAATCACGCTCCAGACCAATTTTTCGTCCAGACGATAAATCGAAGCCTGCCGCGCGATCAAATTGTCGTAGCGGTGAATCCAGAATTGGTTGAAATAATACAGCCCGACCGCCGAACAGAAAACAAAGAAGATCGAACTGAAAAATAAATAACGACGCATCTCAAAAGGGGAAAGACAGACGCTTGTTTTTAGTTTTGTCTTTTGAATTTTTTCCAAAAATCAGCCGTCGGCGCAGACCAGTCCACGCCTTCGTAACTCGAATAGTAAGTTGATTTACTGACAATATGACCTTGCAGCCAGACATCGGCTCTGACGAACAGCCCGCCGCGCAAATCACCGCCGCGCAAATCTTTTTGATTGACCAGAATTTCCAAATCAAAATCTTTCAACTCTAAATGAATCCAATATAAATCCTTCTCCGACTGCGGATTGCGGAGGCTTTCGAACGATAAAACTTTGCCGCACAAACGCTGATAGGTTTGTTCGATATGAAAATTCTCCGTCTTTTCGTGAAGCGGCTGCCAGAGAAATTCTTCCCGCGCCGTTAGAACTTCGGCGCAGACGGCAAGCCCGCCGAGACCGACCCGAAGCATTTCGGAGTCGAAATTTTTCGTGCCGACTTCGGTCAAATTTTGCAGTTGAAAGAAAACCTCCGCGCCGCGATTTTCGATGAATCCTCTGACGGCGGCTTCGCCTTCCTTCTGGTCTTCATAAAGCGACCATTTTTCGATGTTTTGCTTATA
>JAYVGL010000104.1:0-2726 GCA_043772175.1 Pyrinomonadaceae bacterium
GCGGAAAAGTAATTAACGCGGCGATGATGCAGCCCCACATAATCAGAAAGTGCATCAGCCACCGCATCGTGCCGCGTTTGAAAATAAAGTTCTGCGCGATTAAGTTAGTCGCCACGGTTGTCGCCGCGCTTCCCGTGTTTGCCGCAAACTTTTTGCGTTGGAAGAACAGACTCAAACCGCGCCGAAAATAAGTTCTCGTGGCAGGACGCTGGAGCCAGATCGCGTAACGGAAAACAATCGCGCCAAAGGCGACGATGCTGGCAATCGTATAGCCGAAAAGCGCGGAATCAAAATGTTCGAGGTTGCGTGAACCGACAATGACCAGCAGCGTCAAAAGCGCGGACGCGATGATTCCGATTACAGTCGGATGAAGATAATTTACAATTCCTGATAGAGGTAATGTTTTCGATCCGGTTGTCATAATTATTTTCTCAAATTGATTCTGAAACAACGCTTTTGCCTGAAGTTATGTGTGCGAATTCAAGACCCTGCAGTTTTCAAATCCATCATCACTAATTTCCAAATATCTTACGTCGCCTGCTGAAGAACGATTGTAGTTTGCCAAAACTAATCGGAGTTCAACCGTTGTTTATTTTCAGTTTGATCCATAGAGTTTTTTGCTAATGTCTCGCGTTGTCAAAAACATTCCTGCCCCGACAAAAGCGTCATAATCGCCGCCGTTTCCATCCTAAATAACGAATCGAGAATAACGAATCGAGCGCGAGCTGACTTTCCGTCGGCAAATCGCAAGCAGTATGCCAACCGTGAAATACGGACTTTACTGCAATCCCGAATGCCAAACCGTGAAAAGTTCCACTGAGAAGCGCGAAATTTTCCGCACTTTAACGCGAAGTTTCCCGAATATATGATTTAATGAATGTAATAGAATTTACATTTTTGGAAATATTTTGCCGGACTAAATGTATTTCTGAGGAGAACAACCGCTTGCCGACCGCGCTCGAAACAATTTTGATAGTTGACGACGACCGCCAGATTCGCCGCACATTCGATGCGGCTTTGCGTTCGTGGAATTACAACTGTCTGCAAGCGGAAAATATCGCCGATGCGACGCGGGTTTTCGCGGCGGAAACACCGGGCATCGTCTTGCTCGACATTGATTTGCCGGACGGCTCTGGACTCGATTTCCTGACCGTTATCAAAGAACGACAGCCCGAAACCATCGTCGTGATGATTACCGGAAGTGTTGATGTGAAAAGCACGATTGCCGCGCTGCGTGGCGGAGCGCACGATTTTATCGGCAAACCGATTCGTTTGGAAGAACTGCGCGTAACTCTTCGCAACGGCTCCGAAACACGCAAGTTGCGCCGCCAACTTAAACAAGTGCGCCGCGAACAAACGGGGAAATTCAGTTTTGAAGGAATTATCGGCGAATCCCCAGCTATCAAAAAAGCCGTCGAACTCGCGCGAAAAGTTGCGGAAAGCGACATCAACGCCGTGCTTTTGCAGGGGGAAACCGGCACGGGCAAAGACTTGTTCGCGCAGGCGATTCACTACGCTTCCGAACGAAGCGACGCGCCGTATTTGGCGATCAACTGCGCCGCGCTTCCGGCAAATTTAATCGAATCGGAACTTTTCGGACACGAAAAAGGCGCGTTCACCGATGCCAAAGCCAGAAAGGAAGGGCTTTTTGAACAGGCGGACAGCGGCACGCTTTTTCTCGACGAAATCGGCGAAATGGAAACGGCTCTGCAAGCCAAGCTATTGCGCGTTCTCGAAGAAGGCGCGTTCCGGCGCGTCGGCGGTTTGAAGGAAATTCCCCTTGATGTCCGCGTCATTGCCGCCTCGAACCGCGATTTGAAAAAGGAAAGCGCGGAAGGGAACTTTCGGCTCGATTTGTATTATCGCCTTTCAGTTATTCAAATAGACATTCCGCCGTTGAGGGCGAGAGGCGACGACGCTTTGCTGCTCGCCGATTACTACATCGAAAAAACGAATGCCAAACGGCGCGGCGATAAAAAGCTACGCGGTCTCGCGCCAAAGGTGGCGGAAATCTTTCGCCGTTGCGAATGGACGGGAAACGTCCGCGAACTGAAAAACGTCATCGAACGCGCTTCGATTCTCGAAGACGGCGCATTTGTCACAACCGAACATCTGCCGTTCGATTTAACCGGAAAATCCGCGCCGAACAATTCAAAAAACGATTCGTTGTTTACGCTTCCGCTCGATGGCATTCCGCTCGGCGAAGTCGAACTCGATCTTGCCCGCCAAGCATTCGAGCGCACCGGCGGTAATTTAACCCGTGCCGCCCGACTTCTGCACATTTCGCGCGATCAGCTTCGTTACCGGCTCAATAAATCGAACGACGGCGAAGTTTTAAAGGCGGAAACCAAACTGAAGTGATGTTCCGCCGCTGAAGTTTTTGAATTTTCGTCTTTTTGTCATCGTTCAGACTCCAAACCTCAATTTGCGTTCTCCGCCAACGAAGTGCGGCGGAAAAACCTTTGAAAACCGTAGCTGGAATTTTGACCGCAAAATAATCGCCTCCGAAAACCGGAAAGAAGTCCTGCGCCCGACCGTGGAAGGTTTCGCGGAAACACGCGGGATTTTTCGCAGTTGTTATCTTTCGTCAAACAAATAACACCCGATTCAAACCGTTTCCCGCTCAGGCACATTCGTTGCATTCTCAACATTCGATGATAAAAAACTCAGAGGAAAAAACGGCGCGAAAATTTTTGGAAGAGCAAAACTTCGGACATCTCGGCTGC
>JAYVGL010000105.1:0-2806 GCA_043772175.1 Pyrinomonadaceae bacterium
AATAGGTCAGCGCATCGCCGTCCGGGTCAGTCGCGCTCGCCGTTAAGGTGAACGGTGTCAGGCGCGGAATAGTAAAGTTGCCCGGCGACGTGACCGTCGGTGCCGTGTTGTTGGTCGCCGTCACCGTGCCGCACGGAGTCGGTAGCGGATTGGTATTCGGGTTTGTGCTTTGCAGGTATCCCAATCCCTGGTCGAAGCTGCGAAGATTGAAATACTCGATTGAGTTCTTAGCTAAATTGCGCGGGGCGCAGATGCCGCCGTAACCCATAATCGTGATGCCGCTCGCCGGTTCATACGCCGAGTCAGTCGCGCGCGTGCTGCACGAACCGTCCACGTCGTTGTTGAAAGTGTGGCTCATCGCAAATTGATGACCGATTTCGTGCGCTACATAATCCACGTCGAAGCCGTCGCCCTGCGGAACGGGAGCGCCGGTGAAACCCTGCGCTTTAGCAGTCCTCGGTATCGGACCGGGTGTCGGTGTCGGAGAGGGCGAAGGTGAAGGTGTCGGCGTGGGAGCCGGATACAGTTGGTTGCTGCATAAACTCGGACTTAGCGCCAAACCGTTCGGACTTGCCGTCACCGATAAAACGTGACCGATGTCGTAATTATCCCGCCCGTATATCGCGTCGAGAACCCTCGCATTATTGTTAAGTGATTTACCGGCGACATCGCTGTCGTTCGACGGCGGAAAACCGCCGTCGTCGGTGCTGTCGTAAACCGTTCTCAAATCGCTGACGACAGTAAAAGTCACCGCCAATTCGCGCCGGAAAATAGTATTCATCCGGCTGACGGTTGTTGTCAGAGCGGCGAAAGCGGTAGTTTTGTTGTTGCCGAAAAAGGCGGTGTATTCTTTGGTCAAAGACCACGCTGATTTAAGCGTTCTGAGTTCGGTGCCGTTAGTGAACGCCTGCGGTGCGCTAAAATCGAAAAAGTCCGCGTCGCCTTTGCTTTCGTGGTCGCCTATCTTACACGAGAAAGGGGCGCGGTTGCCGTCGCCGACCGCGCCTTTGTAATAGACGATGTAATTCGTTTTATCGGTCTGCGAATACGGGTCAATCAAAAAAGTTCCGCGTCCGCTCAAAACGTAGGCGTGAAAACCGAGATCGTTAGTGTCAAAACTTGCCGTCGCCGTCGGGTCGTCAATGCCTTGTCCGACGAATTGTTTCCACGTCGGAAACTGCGCCGCCACCTCCGCCGAAAGCATCGGCGATTCTTCGATGCGAAAACGCATCATTTCGCCGTCGGGCGTGGGGATTTCCAAAATCGTCTCGACTTCACGCGCCGCGTCCGTAAACTCGCGCGGTGCTTTAGCGAAAATTTCATCCAGCAATTTTCGGTTCAAACGATAAACCGGAACATTGTCAGGAACCGCCGTCGGACGCGCCGGCAAAGCGGATTTGTCCGCCGCCTGCCAGAGCGGATTGTTTTTATCGCCTTTTCCGGCGAAAACCGAAGTCGGGAAAAATGTCATAGTCAGCAAAACAACTGCGACGTAAAAAATAGATAATCCGTAGGTTTTTTTCATTTTAAACTCCTGTGTTCAGAGCAAAAGCCTTCAAACAATTTTTAGAAATCGCCTGAGAACGATACTCCGCACACCTTTTACTCCAATACTTTCAAATAATTTTTCTTCAGAATAATTTTTTCAAAAATGGCGGCACAGCAGCGATAATGTTATGTTTGCCGCGCCCGCCCTAAAGCGTTTTTGCAGGTTTATGCGAAAACGCTGAACGCCGACGATTTAGCGTGTTAAATCTGCAAATTTCGAGTGTGCTGCCAAGATTCGGCGGAAGCATCGCTTCGGAAACACGCCTAAAGAATCTTTCGCAAAACTTCCGCCGTTGAAACCGGACAAATATAAATTTCATTTTTCTCGGTTTCGAGAAAGTGAATTTTGTCCGCTTCGATCAGGCGGTAGATAACGCGGCTGCTGAAACCGAAATACTCAGCGGAAATCTGCGCCGGAATCATTTCGGCGGCACAGTCCGGGCAATGAACAATTTCGTTCGCGGCGGACGGCGATAATGCGGTGATTTTTCGTTCGGTAAAAACCGAGATGTTCACTTTGCGCGTAATTTTCATTTAATCTTCAATTCAGTGCCGGACTGAATTCCGTTTACAAACGGAAAAATCGGTTTACCCGTCGCGCCGGTCTTGATCTCTCCGAAAACCGGTCGTCGCCGTTACTCGACGGTCGCCGTCGCTTTGCCGTTTTTGTAAAAAAGCGTGACTTGGGAAATCTCCAGAAGGTTCAGATTTTCCCATTCGATAAATTCGCCGTCTCCATCCTCAATGCGTAAGTCCCAGTATTTGGCTTTTTCCCGGCGCGAAAATGTGATGTCGAGAACTCCGTTTCTCTCAAGCGTGTCCGCGCCGAGAATGTCATCGCCCCAGTCGTCCGCGTTGTGCGGCGTAACGTAGAGAGCGTGAATTTCCACGCCGGTTTTATTGACCACGGTAAAATCCTGCGCCGACTGCGCTGCTGCTTGCTGTGCCGAAATCGCCAGTATTGCGAGGACGAGCGAAGTCATTAAATATTTTTTTAAATTTGTCATAATTCTCTTTTTGTCTTTATTAATTTGAATGGGTCGGTTCTCAAAGCGACAGATTTTTTCGGCAGTTACCGTGACGCTCGCTACTGAGCGTGATTTTTATGCGATTTTTGTCTAAAATGGAAACTGCTCATTTTCGGTTTGTCGGTTCAGTGACAAATTTATAAGTTTTCTATAGATAAAGTCCTGATAAACAAGCGGAAAGTTTTCGGATAATTTTCGGATATTCAATAAAACCCAACAAATGCAAAACT
>JAYVGL010000106.1:0-5702 GCA_043772175.1 Pyrinomonadaceae bacterium
GCAGATTGTGCGAGCAGTCTGCTTCTCTCTTTTTTAATTGACTGCCTTTTGAACTGACCGCCCTTTTTCGCTTTACTTTATTTTTCCGTCCTTTTTCAATATCCTTTGCCCTTTCCGCCGATATTTCTTAACATCAATACTATATGGACGAAATTG
The DNA here is from genome assembly GCA_043772175.1 of Pyrinomonadaceae bacterium. Lineage (GTDB taxonomy): Bacteria > Acidobacteriota > Blastocatellia > Pyrinomonadales > Pyrinomonadaceae. The sequence continues at coordinate 157 of JAYVGL010000106.1, forward strand.
AAAATTTCCCTGACAAGTTGGGTGAAGCCGAGTTCGGCGACCCGCAAACCAACATCCCGCCCGAATTGCCGGTTTTGCCTTTGCGCGACATCGTGATTTACCCGTTTATGATTGTGCCTCTGTTTGTTTCACGCGACCGTTCGATCAAAGCGATTGACGAAGCGTTGAGCCGCAATCGAATGATCCTGCTCGTCTCGCAAAAAGATTTGGATAAGGAAGAACCGACGCAGGAAGATTTGTATAAAGTCGGCACGGTCGCCGTTATTATGCGAATGCTGAAATTGCCCGACGGCAGGATTCGCATTCTGATTCAAGGTCTGAGCCGCGCCCGCGTCGAATCGGTAACGACCGGCGGCGAATACGTCAAAGCCAGTCTCGTCCCAATTCCCGAGCCGACCGCGCCGAACGCTTCGCTGGAAGTCGAAGCGTTGACTCGCAATGTCCGATCTTTGATGGAACGCGCCGCGAATTTGGGCAAAAATATCTCGCCGGAAGTTTTGGCGATTATCGCTAATTTGGACGATGCCGGAAGATTAGCCGATTTGTCGGCATCGAATCTCGAATTAAAAGTCGAAGACGCGCAGAGCGTTCTCGACATTTTCGACCCAATTCTGCGTTTGCGGCGCGTCAACGATTTATTAAGCAAAGAAATTGACGTGCTGACCGTTCAGCAGGAAATCAACACGCAGGCGCGCGCCGATATTGATCGTTCACAGCGCGAGTATTTTTTGCGGCAGCAGTTAAAAGCGATTCAATCGGAACTCGGCGAAGGCAACGAGCTTTTTGAGGAAATCGAGCAATACCGCGACAAAATCTTAAAGGCGAAGATGCCGCCGCACGCCGAAGAAGAATCTCTGCGCCAATTAAAGAAACTCGAACGAATGCACCCCGACACGGCGGAAACCGCGACTTTGCGAAATTGGCTCGACATTATGACCGATCTGCCGTGGTCAAAATCTTCCAAAGACAATCTGAATCTGAAAAAAGCCGAAAAAATTCTCGACGAAGATCATTATGGTTTGGAAAGAGTCAAAGAAAGAATCGTCGAGGCGTTGGCGGTTCGCAAATTGATGGAAAAGCCGAAAGGCGCGATTCTTTGTTTGGTCGGTCCTCCGGGCGTTGGGAAAACTTCGCTCGGACGCTCGATTGCGCGAGCGTTGAATCGAAAATTCGTGCGCCTTTCATTGGGCGGTCTGCACGACGAAGCCGAGATCCGAGGGCATCGCCGAACGTATGTCGGCGCGATGCCGGGCAGAATTATTCAGGCGATTCAGCAATCCGAAACCGTTAATCCGCTGATAATGCTCGACGAAATTGATAAAGTCGGCGCGGATTTTCGCGGCGATCCGTCGTCCGCGCTTCTGGAAGTTCTCGACCCGGAGCAAAATTCGTCGTTCCGCGATAATTATTTGAACTTAACTTTTGATTTGTCGAACGTGATGTTTATGACGACGGCGAATGTTCTGGACACGATTCAACCGGCATTGCGCGACCGTATGGAAATTATCTCCCTGTCCGGCTACACGGAAGAAGAAAAAATGGAAATCGCCAAACGCCATCTTGTGCCGAAGCAAATCGAGGAAAACGGTCTGGATAAAAACGATGTCAAATTCGACCGCAAGGCTCTGCAAAAAATCATCGGCGAATATACGCAGGAAGCCGGACTGCGCCAGTTAGAAAGGGAAATCGGCAAAATCTGCCGCAAAGTCGCGCGCAAAAAAGCTGAACTCGAAGGTTTATTTGAAGAAGTCAGAGTCGTTCCGCAAACCGTCAAAGATTATCTTCGCGCACCGAAAATTTTCCCCGAATTCGCGCTCAAAAAAGACGAAATCGGAACCGTTACAGGCTTGGCTTGGACGGCGGTCGGCGGCGATATTCTATTTATCGAAGCGTTGAAAACCAAGGGCAAAGGCAAATTGCAGTTAACCGGACAACTCGGCGAAGTGATGCAGGAATCGGCGCAGGCGGCGTTTTCCTACGCCAAAGCAAGAGCCGTCGAACTCGGCATCGAGGAAGATGCCTTCGAGAAATACGATCTGCACATACACCTGCCGGAAGGCGCGATTCCGAAAGACGGACCGAGCGCGGGAATCTCGCTGGCGACGGCGATTGTTTCGGTTCTATCGCAGCGGGCGGTCAAAAAAGACGTGGCGATGACCGGCGAAATCACGTTAAGAGGCAACGTCCTTCCGGTTGGCGGAGTCAAAGAAAAACTACTGGCGGCGCGGCGGGCGCATATTAAAACGGTGATTTTACCGGCTCCGAACCGACGCGATTTGGAAGATTTACCTCAGGAAGTTCGGGACGATTTGACGTTTATATTCGTCGAGAACGTCCGCGAAGTTTTCCGCGAGGCGTTGCAGGAAAGAGCGCAGGAAAAATCAACGGAGAAAAAGCCCGTCGAAAAAGCGAAGGCGCGGACGGCGAAATAAGGGCGCGAATTTTTGTCTCAAACATCAAACTGTGTTATTTTGCATGAGTTTCCCGCATCGGGAAATTTACCGGAGAGAAAATTACAGGAAACTTTTTTTAACGGTCGGCGTTAGAAATTCATATCACTTTTTATTATTCAGGTCGCTTTAACAATTCGCCCTAACCCTGAAATCTATCGAGGAGTATAGACGAACTTAATGAAAACACACCTTTTAAGGTTTTTTAATATAACCGCAATTTTATTTTTTATCTCGAATTCCATTGTTTTCGGGCAAGTTACCGATTCCGTGTCGAGCGGCAGAAGCGACGCGAAAACGCCGGAAGCCGTTCAAGCCGAAAAAATCGTCAACGATTTGACGTTCAAAGCGGGCGTTTCGTTCAAACAAGGTTTGCTGAATATGCAGGACAATCGCCGCTCGCAAGCCGGTGGAGATTTCAATAAATCGGTTGAAATTTTTTTGATGTCGGGAGTCAACATCAGCCGCAATCCGAAACTGCAAAATTGTTACAATCAATTAATCGAGACGATTTATCGCATCGAATTTCCCTCGAACGCGCAGCAGCCGCAGATTCGCAGTTTGTCGGCGACTTGTAATTGGAGTTGGAGCGAAAATGATTTCAAAACGGCGGACGCAGTGGCAAAGCTGGTTTTAACCGCGCCGCCCGAAAGCACTCCGGCGAACGGTTCGACTGCCTCGACTTCAAACGTCGCTGCAAACTTGCCGACGCAGGGTTTCAACGAACAAAAATTTGAAGTCTCGCCGCTCGACGAACTAGCCAAACTCGAATTAACGCCGGAGGAACAGGACGTTACCAATAATCCGGTCGCGCAACAGCAATATCAATATATTCAATACGCCGTCTCGAACAAATCACTCGGATTCAGCTTCCAGGTGCATCCGATGATTCAGCAGTTCGTTAATTATTATCAGGGACGCGGCAAAGCGACGATGGAAACCGGACTGTATCGTTCGGGAATGTTTATGCGAATGGCGCGGCGCGTTTTTCGTGAAAACGGCGTTCCCGAAAACGTCGCGTGGCTCGGACAAGTCGAAAGCGCGTGGAAACCGTCGGCAATGTCGTGGGCGGCGGCTTCGGGTTTATGGCAGTTTATTCCGGGAACGGGCGCGCGTTTCGGGCTTCGCAAAACGGCTTACGTTGACGAGCGCAACGGTTTTGAAGGCGCGACGAAGGCTTCGGCGCAGTATCTGAAATTCCTGGCGAATCGTTACGGCGGTAATTGGGAACTGGCGATGGCGGCGTATAATTCCGGCGAAGGCAATGTTGACCGCGCCATTCGCCGCGCCGGTGTCGCCAATTTTTGGGTCGCGTATCCGTATCTGCCGCAGGAAACCAGAAACTACGTTCCGAATATCCTGGCAACGATTTTGATTGCCAATAATCCGAATCAATACGGCTTCGGTCACGTCCGACCCGCGCCGCAATTGATGTATGACCAAATCCGCGTTCCGGCTTCAACGAATTTGAGTTTGCTGGCGCAGGCTTCCGACACGACGGTCGAATATCTGCGGTACTTGAACCCGGAACTTCGCACCAATACCTCGCCGCCCGAACCGTATATCGTGCGCGTTCCGCCTGGCAAAGCGAATGAAGTCGTCGCGGTTTTCAAGAAATATCCGAAAGCGAATTTGAACACGGCGAGCATCACCAAAACGGCGGCGGGCGAAAGCTGGCAGAACATTTCAAATCGCACCGGCGTTTCGGTTGAAGAATTGCAGGCGGCAAACGGCGGAAAAAACCTGCCGACCAAAAAAATAATCGTGCCGCAGGGAAATAAAATGCAGAACACGAATTACGCCCGCCCGACTTCGCCGATTCCGACGGTTCAAGCCGCCGGTGTCCGCGTCGTCAAAGCAAAATCCGGCGACACGGTTACGAAACTCGCCGCCCGTGAGGGCGTTTCAGCACTCGAACTCGCCAAATACAACGGCTTGCTTCCGACCTCGATTTTACCGGCTGGACGCGAAATCAAGGTTCCGTCGAGATAATTCCCGGCAGTAGTTTCCGGGTTTGAGATTAAGAAAAATCCCTGTTCGACCGTCAAGCAACGGCGAACAGGGATTTTTTTAGCAAATCTCTCTTAAAGGCGGAAATTCGTCCGCAAGATTCCGCAGATTTCTCTAAACATCGTTTCTCACACGCGAGTTGCCGCCTTCGGAAATCGCACCTAATGAAGAGTCGCCGTCGAAGACGATTTCTACGTTTTCTCCAGATTTGCGAATTTTTCGATTAGTTTCTTCTGCCCGAAACCCGGAAAACTAACCGTTAGTTTGACGTTATCGCCCGTTCCTTCGCGCCGCAAAACCAAGCCTTTGCCATATTTAGCGTGGCGAACGTGCGAACCGGCGACAAAACCGTTTTCGATTTTGGCTTTCGGATTTTGAATTTTGGATTGGTCGGAACCGGCGGCTTTCAGTTTTTCAAAACCCGACATCGCTTTCGGCTTTTCCTCTTGCTCTCTGAATCCTGAATCCTGAACCTTGAATCCCGAATCCTGAACGCCTTCTTTCTTCATTTTGAAAAACTCGGCAATCGCGTCGGAACTGTTGTAAGTTTTTCCGGTGTAAGTCGCTTTCGGCGTTTCCTTTTCAATTTGTGTTTCGCCTTTTAACGCTTTGACGGCGTGTTTATTGGAATTGACGGCGGAACTCTTCTTGAACGACAGCCACGACGTGCCGCGCGACAAATCCCGAATCATCTCTAACGGCATTTCGTTCAAAAACTGCGACGGTTCAGCCGCCAATTCTTCGCCGTAAACTCTCCGGCGCATCGCGTGTGTAACGTATAAAATTCTTTCCGCCCGCGTGATGGCAACATACGCCAGACGACGTTCTTCTTCCAATTCTTTCGGGTCGTTAATCGAACGTGAATGCGGGAAAATGCCGTCTTCCAAACCGACGATAAAGACAATCGGAAATTCCAAACCTTTCGCGGCGTGAACCGTCATCATCGTGACGGCGGCGTTGCGGTCATATTTATCGGTGTCGGACGAGAGCGCGGAATGGTCAATAAAATCACGCAGTCCGTCGGCTTCCTGCTTGTCGTAATCAATCGCGGCGTTGACCAATTCCTGTAAATTCTCCAGACGCGAT
>JAYVGL010000107.1:0-6248 GCA_043772175.1 Pyrinomonadaceae bacterium
AGCGCGAGCGTCGCCGCCGAAGGTTCATAAATCGTTTCATTGGTCAGTAAAATCGGCGTATTATCAACCGAACCGGGAAACGGCAAAGCGGCAATCGGGAAATAATGAAGTTTCCCGTCCGGCACGATTATCAGCCGTTTGCCGGTAATATTACCGGCGACCTGACCGAGCAGAACGCGGCTGAAATCGGCGGCTTCGATCTCGAATCCGGCTTCGGCGGCGGTGATTCGCGCCTGATAATCTTCGACCGTTTCGTCCGCCAAGGGCTGACGCGAATCAATCAGCCGCCGCAATTTCTCGACGCTTGATTCAATCTGTTCACGCGACGGCAAAACGTAAGCGGCGACTTCCGTTTTGCCGACGAACCACAGATAGCTTTCGTCTTTACCGAAGGAAAACTCCAGCAGCACGGAATTCTCATCCAAAACATCGCGCTGAAATTCGCCGACATCAAACGGCGCGGGATTTTTGATCGCCGAGTAAATCGGACTGTTTTGTTTCAAGGTCGCCTTTATTTCTTCGAGTTCGTGTTCGAGTTCGTTGATCTCATTATCGAGTTTGTCAGTTTCAATTTTATCGGCATTACCGCTCAAAAGATCGGTCAATTTGTCGGCTTTCGAGTTCAGCAAAACCCGAATCTCCTTTTCGCGCCTGACGACTTCCGGCGATGCGTCTTTGATGAAATTCGCTTCGGCGAGCGAAAGATTTTCCAACATCGAACGCGCCCGCGACTTTTCCGCTGCCTGCAAAGCCTGAATCGCATAATCTTCATTCGGCGACTCGCTGCGATTTTTCATCAGCAGATTGATGTAAAGTTCGTAGCGGTCAAAAACAGTTGAAAAATATGTGCTTTTGAGTTTTGAATTAAGAACTTCCGAATACAGGCTTTCCGTTGTATTTATTGAATTGACTATTAAATTCAACGCTTGTTTTTCTCCGACAAATGAGTGAAGTTTTGAAAGATTGTAAAAAGTTTGAGATACGGCGAAACTGTTTTTTACTTGTTGGTGTATCTCCAGTGCTTTTTGAAAAGTTAAAAATGAATTTTGAAAATCTTTCTCTGAAGCGTATAAGTTTCCAACTTCATCATAAATTAAGCCAATCTGCTTCTTCTCATTGATTGATTTGAAAATGTTCAATGATTTTTGGTAATGTTTCAGGGCTTTTTTATTCTCACCTGCTTGAAAATAAAGTTTTCCGGTTTCTGCTTGGATTAGAGCCAAATAAAATTTATCGTTAAGTATATCTGCTATTTTTTCTGATTCAGAGAAAGTTTTGAAGGCAGAAGTATAATCACCCCTCACGGCATAAAGTTTTCCAATTCCACTTAGGGTAGCCAATTCTCCGTATTTGTGATTTCCCCGCCTAAATAAGTCAAGTGCTTTTTCTCGATAGGTTAAAGCGGTTATCCAATCTTCGTATTGCTCAAAAATTGAGGCAATACCATTATTCAATCTAGCTTTTTCAACAAAATCAATATCGCTTGGAAAAACCGAATTAGCATTTTTGTAATAAACTAATGCTTGCTGTCTTTTATCCATAAATGCCAATGCGTTTCCAATTGCAATTTGAGTAAATACCAATCCTCTCTTGTCACCTAATTCCTGGTATACGTTCAATGCGTCAAGAAGTGTTTGATAGCCCAAATTAACTTCGTCGTGATACAAATATCCATATCCCAGATAAAGAGTGATTTTGGCTTCGATTTTTCTGTCATTGGCTTTTTTGGCTAACATAAGTGCCTTGCTATAAAGGTTTATCGCCTCATCAAGATTTCGCTGGTAGTAATGAAATTCGGCATCACTGTATGTGCTGTAGGCTTTTGCTGAATAGCTTCCGGTCTTACCACTCAAAAAAATTGATTCATTAAGATATTTTTGCGCGGAAGGAATTTTACCGCTGGAAATTGAAAGCAAAGTCAGTTCACTAAGAATTTTTATTCGCTCATCAGTATTTTGAGGACTTTCGGCAAGATTTAAAGCTGTAACGAGTAATTTGTGAGCTTCTTGATTTTTTCCTAATATTGCATTTAGGCTTCCAGCCTGACGAAGATTAAATGCGGCATTTTCAAGTAAATTTTTTTCTTTCCAAAAACCGGAAATTTTAACGAACTCTTTAATTGATAAATTAACGGAATCTAAATTCCATTCACAACTTTTAGATTCGACTTGTTTTTGAAGAATCAGTAAATCATCAGCAGTTGTAGAATTAATTGCCGATTGCTGCGAATAAACGGTCTGCAAGCTAATAATTATTGGCAAAATAACCAATTTTAGACAATTGAAAAAGATTTTCATTGAAAATGGATTATACCTGAATCTTCAAAGAGTAATTCTTAAAGATTCAGGTATTCTTAGTAACTAATTCTCACTAAGAGAATTCTATAAATATTTAGAAATCACTTGTAAGTTTTAAATCTCGAACGCGAAGATTCCTGTAACGTCCAAAGTAAAAGACTCTATTATCAACCGCACCGCGAGTTCTAATATGGTCATCTCTTGTTCCGCCGCCTTCAGAAGCAAAAAGTGCCGCTTGTATATCATCAAAAATTTGTAAATCTTTCTCCACAAAATTGTTTCCAAGTAAAAGTTCTTCCAGACTTTGACCGCTATCTTCGAGATATTTTAGAAAAGAGCAGGAAATTTCTTCAATAGAATTAAAATCAAAGGCTTCCATTTCAACATTTTCTTTATCCGCTGCAAGTTTTTGAACCTTTATGGTCGTCGGTATTGAGCCAAGAATTTTAAGCAATGTATCTTTAACATCGTCCAAGTTTCCGGCTGGTCTTTCAGTCAAAATTAAAAAATGGGTGATAAAACTTAACCATCTTTTACCGGCTGGTTGTTTGGTAAAATCCAACCCCTTGTCCAGTTTGGATTGTGAACCGGAATAATTTTCTTTTGTTATTAAAAACGCGAGAATTGACCAAGGGAAAAACATGGAAATCCCTTTCGCATAATGAAAATCTACTCCGGTCGTCATACCTTTAAGAACGAGTTTAGGATTCTTGGCAAAATCTATTAAATGCTGACATTGTTGACTAAGAGTCCTCAAAAATAAATTGAGCAAACGAGGAGTGCATTTCAACTGTGTAGGATTCTCAACTATCGTTTCAGTTTCATCAACATAGTCTTTACAAACATTTCCGAGAATTTCAGCAAAATCAAATAAATCAACTGCCTGTTCACGCATAAATGTTTGGCTTTTCCAGTGGGAACTCAACAACATTCTGATAATCGGATGTTTCATAAAATCAAAGTTCGCGCCGCTTTGAAGGAGATCAAGTATTGGCAGGATGAGTGAAACATTTAGTAATAATGTCAATTTACCTAATTCGGCAACAAAATCGGGAAGTTTACTTAAATCACACGCACTAATATCCACAGAACGTCCGCCAAATGAATATTTACCGTGGAATTTTTTGACATCTTCAATGATTATTCTTACAAATTCATTATTATCTACAGGTTTAGTAGCAGTTATTAAATCTTTTACGATGCTTCGGTAGTCCCAAGCGTAATTTGGAATACTGCCTTGCGATCCAATCCAAATATCGGCTGTATTACGAAACTGATACATAACCTCCAGTGTATTCATTACACAACCTTCAAAAGCGAGAACATCAAGTTTTTTTCGCGGAAGTGCTTTGACGCCTTCCGATATTTTTTCTTGTAATTCTTTAATTCCGGTAATTCCCGGCGGATTTTCATCAACCAGTAATGTTTGACCTTGAAACGCATCGCTATGACCGGAGATTATCAGAGCGTATTTTTTGGCTGGATAATCTGTTTTGCAGTCTTCAATTAACTTTTTAACAGCTTCGCTGGTGCTTAAAGATTCCTTCTTTGGTATTTCCAACTGTTGTTGCTTTGAAATTACATAACGTGTCGTGTCGGCAATTGGGAAAGCCGTGTCATATTCTAAAACAAATGTGATGTCGGCATCGTAACTCAATCCGCCTATTTCGCTTGTCGCCGCATTTGCAATATCTCTAATTTCGTTAATAGACGTAATCATGTCGTCGCTTAGATTATTATCGCCTGCCATATAGACCATTATCGTCCAATCCTTCATTGTCTTTTTTCTCCTAAAGTGTAATTAAACAGAATTTTCTCGGGTTGGCAGAAATCACGAAAAACGATTTCTACTTGTATATGATATTTTCGAGCGAAACATTACAGAAAAATTTAGATTTCAGAAATTATTTACAAAACATCTGAATTTCCGGCGTGAATGCTTCACAAAATGATTTGAATCAAAAAACTACTGCAAAAGTTAGGACACTGCCGTTGTTAAAAAGAAATTTTGGATAATGGTCTGCGAACTAAAAAAGTCAAGGCTTTTTCTTAATCGGCGTGGGTTTTTTTTGGGAAAGAATCTATGAGCGAAATCGCAAAGGTTTTCATATTTTGGAGTTTCCAATTTCTAAAGGTTTTTGCAACGAGTGTATAATGCCTGAAAACATCTTTTCGAGTAATACATTTTTTCTAATGCCAAAACGCACAGACATCCATAAAATACTAATCATCGGTTCGGGTCCCATCGTCATCGGTCAGGCTTGCGAGTTCGACTATTCGGGAACGCAGGCTTGCCGCGCTTTGAAAGACGAAGGTTTTGAAGTGATTCTCGTCAATTCAAATCCGGCGACGATTATGACCGACCCGGAAATCGCCGATAAAACTTACGTCGAACCGCTGACGCTCGAAACGGTTTCGGCGATTATCGAACGGGAAAAACCCGACGCGCTGCTGCCGACGGTCGGCGGACAAACAGCTTTAAATTTATCGGTTGAACTACACGAAAAGGGCATTCTCGATAAATTCGGCGTGAAGTTAATCGGCGCGAATATCAATTCGATCAAAGTCGGCGAAGACCGCGAATTATTTAAAGCGGCGATGGACGAAATCGGGATTCCGTCGGCGCGCGGCGGCTTCGCGTACACCTGGGAAGAGGCGCAGAAAATGGTCGAGACGACCGGCTATCCGGCGATTATTCGTCCCGCATTTACTTTGGGCGGAACGGGCGGCGGCGTGGCTTTCAACCCGGAGGAATTTGAAGACATCGCTAAAGGCGGACTCGCCGCGTCGCCGATTTCGCAGATTCTCGTCGAAGAATCAATTTTGGGCTGGAAAGAATACGAACTCGAAGTGATGCGCGATTTGAACGATAACGTCGTGATTATTTGCTCGATTGAAAACTTCGACCCGATGGGCGTTCACACCGGCGACTCGATCACGGTTGCGCCCGCGCAGACTTTGAGCGATGTCGAATATCAACGACTGCGCGATATGTCCATCGCCTGTATCCGCAAAGTCGGTGTCGAAACCGGCGGCTCGAATATCCAATTTGCCGTTAATCCCGAAAACGGCGACGTGCGGATTATCGAAATGAATCCGCGAGTTTCCCGTTCGTCGGCGTTGGCGAGTAAAGCGACCGGATTTCCGATTGCGAAAATCGCCGCCAAACTCGCCGTCGGCTACACTTTGGACGAAATTCCGAACGACATCACCAAAAAAACTCCGGCGAGTTTTGAGCCGACGATTGATTACGTCGTCACGAAAATTCCGAAATGGGCGTTTGAGAAGTTTCCCGGCGCGGAAGATGTTTTGGGAACGCAGATGAAATCGGTCGGCGAAGTGATGGCAATCGGGCGGACGTTTAAGGAAAGTTTGTTCAAAGGTTTGCGCTCGCTCGAAGCCGTCAAACCGTTGCGGCTCGAAGGCATTCCCGACCACGTTTTGCAGCGCAAACTGGCGCGTCCGAATTCCAACCGTTTTCAATATCTGACTTACGCCCTGCAAAACGGTTATTCGATTAGCGAGGTTCACCGTTTGACGAAAATTGACCCGTGGTTTTTGGAGCAATTGCAGGAAGTAATGGTTTTGCAAAAACGCATCGAAACGCGCGATTTGAACGACGTGCCGAGCGAGGTTCTGCGAACGGCAAAAGAGTTCGCGCTCTCAGACAGACGCGTCGCGTATCTGACAAATTCGACCGAAACGGAAGTCCGAAAAAGACGCAAAGATTTAAATATTACGCCTGTCTATAAACGAGTTGACACCTGCGGCGCGGAGTTTGAATCGCACACGCCGTATCTTTATTCGACCTATGAAGAAGAATGCGAAGCCGAACCGACGAACCGCCGAAAAATTATGATTTTAGGTTCGGGACCGAATCGCATCGGGCAGGGAATCGAGTTCGATTACTGCTGCTGTCACGCCAGTTTCGCTTTGCGCGATGCCGATTTT